>CAMWXV010000001.1 GCA_947178305.1 uncultured Porphyromonadaceae bacterium
ATCGCAACCATCCGATATGGGGCAAGTTCAAGACCATATACGGATTTGAAAACGGTGATTACACCTCCATTTCAAATGAAGCCAAATTTGATACCGGCAACAATGAGCCTGAAGAGTATTTCAATCTACAGGGCATGAAAGTGAGCAACCCAAAGCAAGGCAACATCTATATCCACCGACAAGGCGCAAAGGTGGAGAAAGTGGCCTTATAACCGCTATTCATAAAATACAGCAAAATGGTGCGGCTTTTAGAAGTCGCGCCATTATTATGTTGATGAGCGGGTGGAAACGACATGATATGTTAAAATAGAACTAAAAAGGCGGGAGATATGTTAATTATTGGATGGATGTATTATTTTTGTACGCTTATTTTCAACTGATATGAACCACAACCACCTAAGAAGCATATTCGCAACATTAGTGCTGATTTGCAGCCTGGCGGCAAACGCCGACATCCCATCGGGATATTATTCGTCAATCAACGGCAAATCAGAGGCCGCGCTCAAAACCGCACTCTACAATCTCATCAATCCTCATTCACAAGTGTCGTCGTATTCGGCACTGCCATCCTATTTCCAGAAAACCGATGTGTATCCCAACTCCTCACGATGGTGGGACATGTATTCTGACATACCTTTGTACGCTCCAAGTTTCTCGGGACTGAACCGCGAGCACTCGTTTCCCAAAAGCTGGTGGGGCGGCACCACGACCATACCGGTGTATGTGGACTTGTTTCACCTCTACCCCTCGGAGAGCAAAGCCAATATGGCCAAGAGCAATTATCCGCTGGGCAAGGTGGTGGACAACGGCTCTCAGTTCAACAACTCGGTGTGCATGGTGGGACGCGGCCAAAATTCGGGTGGAGCGGCTTATGTATTTGAGCCGGCAAACGAGTACAAAGGTGACTTTGCTCGCACATATTTCTATGTGGTGACGGCATATCAGAACCTGAACTGGAAATACACATATATGGCTCAGAACGGCAATTACCCCACTCTCCAGCCTTGGGCCATAGAACTTTTGCTGCAATGGCACCGCCAAGATCCGGTGAGCGAAAAAGAGCTGCTGCGCAACGAAGCCGTATACAAGATTCAAAACAACCGCAATCCGTTTATAGACCATCCGGATTTGGCCGAATATATATGGGGTAACAAAAAGGGAGAGGTGTTCAACGACACCAACGATCCTTCAACAGGTTCTCCCACACTGACATCTCCGGTACAAGGTATGGTACTTGATTTCGGAGAGGTGGCCTTGGGAAACACAGCCACAGCCCAGCTGTTTTTCAAAGGTGAAAAGCTCAAAGGGTACTTTGAATTCACTATCTACGGCGGAAATTACACATTCTTCAAATCCTCAGCATCCACATTGAGTGCCATAGCGGCCAACTCCACCAACGGCGCATGGGTAACGGTGACTTATACACCCACTGAAATCGGTGAACACACTGCCCGCTTTTTGGTTCAGGAAGGAGGTCTTGAAGGATCCATAGGCATAGAACTGCGAGGCGAATGCCTTGAACGCCCGTCCTTATCCACCCTCACCGCCAATGAGGCTTCGGATGTTACCAAGCAAGGATACACCGCCAACTGGGATATTCCCGGCGAACCGGTGGACTATTACGTGATAACCCTGAAACGATACAAGGGGAGCAATGTGACCACAGAAACCATTGAGGCTGAAAACCCGGCATGGCCCATAGACGGCTTCGAGGAGTACGACTACGATGTGTACAGTGTGCAAAGCTCGCGCCTGGGTGTGCTCTCAACGCCGTCAAATGAAATAACAGTGGCGCAGCCTGCAGGTATTGATGCCGTGCATGGTGACGAGCCGTTTGCCATAGAGTCGTATCCCGAACTGCTCCGCGTTCGCTGCTCGGGAGTTCATACCAATATGAATGTTTACGATATCACCGGTAGATTGATAATGAATGTGGCCGAGGTTACCGACAACTATGAGTTCCAGCTCCCGGCCGGTATATATATGATACGTACAGACTCTCACTTCACTCCGGTGAAAGTGATTGTACGATAACAAAACTCCGATACACCACGGCTCGTCATAATATGCATTATGGCGAGCTTTTTTGTATATTCTACAGTTTTTGGGGCTTATCTCATGGCATTCTGCATATTTTTTGAAAAAATTTAGCTAAATTTGTCACGCCTTACTTAATTACCAACATGGGAAAAATAGACAATCTTGATAGAAAAATACTAAGCATTGTGATGAACAATGCCCGCATACCATCCAAAGAAGTAGCCGCGGAATGCGGAGTGTCACGCGCGGCCATACATCAACGCATACAGCGCATGACCGATCTCGGCGTGATTACCGGTTCGGGCTACAATGTCAGCGCAAAACTTCTCGGATACCGCACATGCACATTCATCGGTGTGAACCTTGAAAGCGGAGCCATGTATCACAAAGTAGTGCCGGAACTCCAAAAAATACCAGAGGTGGTGGAATGTCACTTCACAACCGGCCCATACACAATGCTCATCAAGCTTTTTGCCCGCGACAACGAGCACCTGATGGAGCTACTCAACAGTAAAATACAAACAATTCCCGGAGTTACAGGAACAGAGACTCTCATATCTCTGGATCATAGCATTCATCGCCGCTTGCCTATAAGCGATGAGCAATAGACCATGAATCGGATTCGGGAAGAAAAAAAAGTAGTTGAAAAGATGATACGCCTGTATTGCCGAAAAAAGGAAGGCAATGCGGTGCTTTGCAACAAGTGCGCCTCGCTGATAGAATATGCTTTTGCCCGACTTGACCGTTGCCCGTTCGGAAACAAAAAGTCAACTTGCAAAAAGTGCAGCATACACTGCTACAAGCCTGACATGAAACAGCACATCCGCGATGTCATGCGCTGGTCGGGTCCAAGAATGATACTTTACCATCCATGGGATGCCATAATGCATATAGTCCGGGAAATCCGTTAACGGATTTGGGCACAACAAAAAAATTGCATAAACTATTGCAAATATAAAAAACTCTGCATACCTTTGCAAACACAAAAACATTCGGGGTATTAGCTCATCTGGCTAGAGCGCGACACTGGCAGTGTCGAGGTGAGCGGTTCGAGTCCGCTATACTCCACCCCCAAAAACGCCGTAAGTCAACGCTTACGGCGTTTTGTATTAATAATCATAACAAATATACCCATCTCCAATATTTATTGCTAAATTTGCAATTGACACCAAAACATTAAGCATAATGGCAAAAATTACCGTCCAAAATACTGAAGTAAGTGTTTTAAAGGTTAATGGAGAGGACTATATATGTCTCACAGATATGCTCCGTGCCAAGGATGGTGATTTCTTCATCACTGACTGGCTACGCAACCGCAATACTCTTGAATTTATCGGCATTTGGGAAAAAGTCTACAACCCTAATTTTAATTATGGCGAATTCGCCATAATTAGAAATCAGTCGGGTCTCAACAGTTTCAAGATAAGCGTAAAGGAATTTGTAGCCCGTACCAATGCGATTTCATTACAAGCTAAAGCCGGACGATATGGCGGCACATACGCCCACAGGGATATTGCGTTTGAATTTGCCATGTGGATTAGCCCCGAGTTCAAAGTTTACATCGTAAAGGAGTTTCAAAGACTGAAATCCGAAGAACAGCGGCTTGTCGGTTGGTCGGCGAAGCGTGAGCTTTCAAAAATCAACTACCGCATACATACGGATGCAATCAAGAAGAACCTTATCCCGGCAGAGGTTACCAAAGCTCAGGCAAGCATCATTTATGCCAATAAGGCGGATGTGCTGAATGTGGCGATGTTTGGTAATACCGCAAAGCAATGGCGCGAAGCGAATCCTAACCTGAAAGGCAACATACGCGATTATGCCACGGTAAACGAACTTATTTGCCTCTCCAATATGGAAAGCCTCAATGCCGTGTTCGTATAGCAGGGATTACCTCAATCAGAACGGCTTATCAAGCTCAATCAAATCGCCATACATCAGATGAGCGTTTTGGAGAGTGGCGACAATGACCGTAGATTACTGAAATAGGATGTTGACTATTAAATAACAAAACACCGGTGCGCGTTTCAGACAGCAAGGAATAAAAGTTGACAAAAATAGATAGATTAGATTAAATAACGATGCAAATATCATTATTTACGCTTGAATTCAACAAATTAATTATGATATTTGTAAAAACAACCTTAAATTCATACAAAAAAATGAAGCGTATCTGCAATTTCATCATTGCCCTTATGTCGGTTGTGTGCATGCCATCTCATATTGCCGCAACAGAACCGATAGCCAAACATGTAGTGTTCATTGGCCTTGACGGCTGGGCAGCCAACACTTTTGAGCAATCGAATATTCCCGTGCTAAAGAAACTTGCGTCCGAGGGCGCTCTGAGTTTAAGCAAACGCAGCGTTCTGCCATCGGCCAGCGCCATAAACTGGGCATCCATATTCATGGGTGTGCCCACCGAGGTGCACGGATATCTCCAATGGGGATCCAAATCGCCCGAACTCACCCAGCCGGAAGGAGCCGTGAAAGAACATGGCATATTGCCTACAATATTTCAGGTTGCCCGCCAACAGCATCCTAATGCGAATCTTGCCCTATTTGCAGAATGGGACGGCATAAAGCATCTTGTTGACACTCTTGCCCTCAACCATTTTGAAGAGCCAAAACTTGAAGAGATGGTTTCCCGCTCCAGTGAATATATCATACGACACAAACCTGAACTGATAGCCATTGTCTTTGACCGTCCAGATCATCCGGGACATGACTCCGGCTGGGGGTCTCCGGAATATTATGAAATGATGACCAAGGTGGACTCTTACATAGGAGAGATTGTTGACGCTGTTGCCAAGGCCGGCATATATGACCAAACTGTATTTGTGATAACAGGTGATCACGGAGGCATTGACACAAGACACGGAGGCACAACCATGGATGAAATGCTATCGCCATTCATAATCTCAGGCCGCGGAATCAAACATGCATACAAGATTCCGGAACTTATAATGTCGCCCGACATAACTCCGACCATAGCTCACATACTCGGCCTCATCCCCGATAATATCTGGACAGGCCGCGCACCTCTTTCAGTATTCAAGTAACCTCCACCTCTACTTGCCATAGGCTCGGAGCATCAGGCGTAGAGCGTAGGCGGGACGATAATGGGTGTTGTCGTAGAGCATGGTATCGCACTCCAGTTCATAAGCCATATCGGCACTGAAATCATACACGCACTCCGGGACGAATATCTGTCGCATTAGCTGCAAATCAGCAGGGTTCAATGCCACTTTATTTCTATTTGGACCGATTATGATTTTATAGTCCGTGCCGTGTGCCGCAAACACTTCGGCTATGCTCCGCAACGCTTCTGCCTTAACCGGCGTGATGACCGCAGGACTGACAGTCACAGTGTCCGGTGACGGAATCAACGGATATTCAGCATAAAAAGCCTGTGGATCAACTGATATAACGGAATCCCATTGCGGTATGGCCTCCTGGTTGACCGCCGGGTCATACACTATTGGCTGCGGCTCAAAGAGAAGATTTCGGCCATTGGCATACGCCTTGCCTGTCAGCAGATAAGGTATCCAGCTTTTGAAAAAATCAGCATTGGTGGCCGCACGAAAAAATGTGTAATGATATTTAATCCGTTCGCATAGAGATTTGTGAAGTTGCGGAGGATTCACTACTGCCGGACCGGAGGTGTTGTCACCGGCCATTATTATTGGGTCAAGTACCACAAGCGCATATCTTATAGGCTGATCAATGGAATGAAGGTACCGCACTTTGTCGGCCATGGCTGTCAGAGTTTCACCCGAAGAGTCAAAATGGTATGCACCGGCCAGTCCTGTGGTGTCGGCCAGTGATGCCCATGTGCGTGCATCATAGTAGCACGACACCGAAGACCCGAATATAAATGCGTCATAGTTCCTGCCCTCGGCCAATCTGTCGTGAAAGTTCGTTACTGTTATAAGCCCTTTATTGATTCCGACTCGCACCGGATACTTAACCGGATCAGGCAAATAGCAATCGTAATGACCCAGCACCTTGAACGGATCTGCATTGACATACCATGCAACCGCAACAGCCACAACCGGAAGCACCACAGCTACTGCTTTGAGCATGAACAGGAGTATTGATCGGGTTACAGCGCTCATCAGAATTGAAAATATATAAATGTCATGTCTACCGGCTCGCTAACAACTATCATGGCTATGCATGCCCAATAAAAAATCAATCTTTTCCATGGACTTGGGCTTATCCGCTCAAGCGCATACTCCATGTTGCGGCTACGCCACTCCACGCACAGGGCAAGAATTCCGGGCAGAAGCCACCATGCTTTTAACAACAGTGGCCAGCGCGGTATAATCCACATCACGGCCACAATTCCCATAACTCCGCACAGAACCATTGCTGCAATACGAGCTAATCTGTAGGTACAAAGCATTTTTGCCACGCACCACATCAGCCCGAAAGCAGAAATATATACCCAAGCATTCATGCAGCCCGCAACCAACTGACTCCATGTGTCGCACCGGAATATATAGAAACCGAAAGCCACAGCACCGAAAGTAAGAATCATATCGGGCAAATCACGGAAACTTACAGCATTGTCCCGGCGCTTGAAGTGAAGCAATTGTTTACCCGCCACATAGACTATGGCCCAATACGCTCCCCAGGCAATAAAATTCCAAGCGGCACCGTGCCAAAGTCCGGAGAGCAAAAAAACAGCAACAGTGTTGAACGCCGTGCGAACATTCCCTTTGCGATTTCCACCAAGCGGTATATACAGATAGTCCCTGAACCAATACATAAGCGAGATATGCCACCGCCGCCAAAATTCCAATATATTGCGTGAAAAATATGGGAACCTGAAATTGGCCATAAGCTCTATGCCCAACAATCGCGATACCCCTCGTGCTATTTCACTATAAGCGGAAAAATCGCAATAGATTTGAACGGAAAACAATACACCGGCCGCCAAAACATGGACAGGAGTGTCAAGCCCTCCGGAATACAAACGGTCAACATACAGCGCCAGCATATCGGCTACGCACACTTTCTTGAGCACACCATACAGTATCATCCTCAATCCTGATGATGCATAACCGGAATCCCATCGGCGAAGAGCAGAGATTTGAGACAACAGTTGCGATGCTCGCTCTATAGGGCCGGCCACGAGTTGCGGGAAATATGCTATGAACGTGGCAAATGCCACCGGATCGTAACTTGCCTTGACCCTATGCTTGTACACATCCACAGAGTATGCAATGGCTTGGAACGTGTAGAACGAAATGCCCACCGGAAGCAACACATCTATTGTAAACCGATCCAAGTTCCACCCCACAAGGTCAAACAAACGGCCAAGATTTTCAGCAAAGAAATTAAAGTATTTGAATGCCACCAGGATTCCGAGATTCACAACAATGTTGGCGGCGGTGAGCAAGCGTCCATAACGGCTTGTGGCTCCCAACGCGGTTACGAAGGTAGTGAATGTGGTGAGCATTATTAGCCCCAGGAACCTCCAGTCCCACCATCCATAAAACAGGTAACTCGCCCCGAGAAGCAATAGGTTTTGAACTTTTACGCTGCGCCGCAACACCAGCCAGTAAAGTGAAAACACCACTGTAAGAAATATTGCAAACGAAATCTCGGTGAACTGCATAATATAAGTATTAGAACGGCAACGAGGCAGAACCGGACTTTGCGCCCCATGATGCACGGTCAAGATTGCGATAACCCACAGCTTCGCTCATGTGATGAGACTGTATGCAGTCAGAACCGTCAAGATCGGCTATGGTGCGTGCCACCTTTAGGATACGGTCATAGGCTCGCGCACTCATGTCGTACCGCGTCATGGCCATTTTCAACACCTCCATAGCATCAGGAGCAATGATACAATGCTGAGCCATGAGGCGGGAATTCATCTGCGCATTGCAATGCACATGAGGTTCGGAGGCGAAACGCCGTTCCTGAATGGCTCTCGCTTTGACAACGCGGGCACGAATGTCGGCGCTCGGCTCCCCGGCCGGAGCAGAGGCAAGCTCGTCAAACGGCACCGGAAGTATCTCCACTTGCAAATCTATGCGGTCAAGAAGCGGCCCCGAAATACGGTTGATATATTTCTGCACCGCTCCCGGAGGACAAGTGCATGATTTTGTAGGATGATTGTAGTAGCCACAAGGACACGGATTCATGGACGCAACGAGCATGAACCCTGCGGGGTAGTCCACGGAGTACTTGGCACGCGACACGGATATACATCTGTCTTCCAACGGCTGACGCATCACCTCCAACACCGAACGTGAAAATTCAGGAAACTCATCCAAAAACAACACTCCGTTATGAGCCAACGATATTTCTCCGGGCATGGGATTGGAACCTCCTCCCACCAAAGCTACCGGCGAAATGGTGTGATGCGGCGCACGAAACGGCCGCCGGGTCATAAGCCTTGAGCCTCTGGGCAGTTTCCCGGCCACAGAATGTATCTTTGTGGTTTCCAAAGCCTCGGCAAGCGACAATGGAGGCATTATGGACGGCAATCGCTTTGCCATCATTGACTTACCGGCGCCCGGAGGCCCCACGAGCAATATATTGTGTCCTCCGGCACAAGCCACTTCAAATGCGCGCTTCACATTGGCCTGCCCTTTGACTTCATTGAAATCAAAATCCCAAGAGCATGCCTCTGCGGCAAACTCAGCCCGAGTATCAACCACCGTTGGCTCTATTGACATAGTTCCTTGCAAATAGTCAACAACCTCGGCCAACGATTCCACCCCTATCACATCCAAGTTATTGACCACTGCGGCCTCCGTGGCATTAGCCTTGGGAAGTATCATCCCTTTATAACCTTTGGAACGTGCGAGGATAGCCATGGGCAAAGCTCCGCGAATCGGAAGAACCGACCCATCAAGACTCAGTTCACCCATAATCATATAACCTTGCAGCGAGTCTGCCGACAGCTTCTCGGCTGCAGCCAATACCCCTATGGCTATTGGAAGATCATAGGCGGCTCCTTCCTTGCGCACATCGGCCGGACTTAAATTCATAACCAGCCGGCGGCGTGGAAACTCCAGCCCGCTTTGCTGCATTGCGGCCATAACACGCTGGTAACTCTCCTTGACCGCCGTGTCGGGCAGACCTACCATGGTATAGGAAAAACCTTGTTCAGCCACCACCTCAATAGTCACCGGAATAGCGTCAATACCTTGTACTGCGGCACCAAAAATTTTTACCAGCATAGCATTTTTATTTATTTCAACACACTGTTGATATACTCTGTGGCCATTGACACAGAATGTGTTCTAAGTACCTGTGTTCCGGCACTGTCAGCCACTATAAAATACGGTACCCTTGGCACACACAACGACCTGACCGCAGGAGCGGTAACCGAAGCGGGTGCCCATGTCTGATGCCATGAGGCGCTATCGGGAATTATGCAGTTGCGCCATTTCACAGAGTCTGTTGTTGTGCTGAATTCCACAACTTCAAGCCTGCGTAGCGGATATTTATCTCTAATAGAAGCAAGAACAGGCACAACGGAATCACGGCAACTTCGCGTTTCAGGAACAAATGCCAATAATGCCAACCGTTGAGCTGATGGCACAAAATAAAAAGTAGTGTCACCAGGACAGAAAAGCAACATGGGTTTAACTGTGGCCAATGTTTTGGACGAAAGCTGTGTGGCAAGCACCGAACTGAAATTCTGTACCACACTACCCGGACGAGCTTCCGGATCAATCAATGTAAAAAGCGAGTCGGCCAAATGTTCATATCCGGCAGAACGGAAATGCGTGACAAGCAAAGCCGTGGCCGCGATGCTTTCTTTATGTCCCTCAACAAACGATTTAACTGCCTGATTTATACCTTCGGCATCACCGGACAATAGCATGGCAGCATTTTCTTTTTGCCACTTGGCTATTTCAGATGACGGTTTGCTTCCTTTAACCTCTATTGACATAGGTTCGCTCATCACACCTTCAAGCGTGATGTTATTACCGTTTTGAGCCACGAGATTTGCTATCACGGTGCCATTGGCCAGCTCCACAACAGCAAGAGTGGGATTGGCACTCTCGCCACGTATCTCAAACGCCCCGGTGCCATCACCATACGCCGACACTCTTTGCAGACCGCCATTGGAGTAATATAGCATTGTGACTGTTTGAGCCCCAAGACCCTCTATTTCACCTTTCACCTTGAAATACCGCTGCTTGGAGCAGCCGGCAACGACCATAACAAGCAGTAAAGCCAATATATATGTGATATGCTTCATAGCGCTGACATTTTGTACAAAGGTATACAAAAAAGGTGGTGTGGACAATCTTTTTACATCTGTCACCCACGCTATTGTTATAGATTGTGAGTATCTTTGCGCCCATGAAGCACTTGATCAAAATATTTGTTGCATTAATGGCCGTAATGAGCGGCTTCGTAAGCACACACGCACAAATCACCAATATGCAAGGTGTGATTGATTCCGACAGCGTGCGACGCGATTTTGACAACCAACCTTACTTCGGGTTGTACAAAGACAATTATTTTGTGTTCGGTACTGCAGTAGGCCCCAAGCCAACACGAGAAAACACCAATGTGAAATTTCAAATATCCATAGCACAACGACTTACAAAATCAACCCTGCCATGGGGCACATACCTGTATCTTTTCTACTCACAAAAAGTGTTTTGGAATGTGCTGGAACGCTCAATGCCCATGACCGACCTCAATTTCAACCCCGGCATAGGTCTTGCCAAACCGCTGTTTGTAAAAAACAAGTTCATAGGCAAACTCACACTTATGCTCGAGCACGAAAGCAACGGTCGCGACGGGATAGAGTCACGCTCTTGGAACAAGGTATCACTCGGTGCCAACATTTTGATTGACAAATCTCTGGTTATTCATGGTAAGTTCTGGATACCTATTGTTGACGGTCAAAACAACCGCGACATACTGGACTATTGCGGTATATATCAAACCGGAATGAACTTCACCACGCCCAACGACCGCCTAAGTTTCGGCATCACATTGGTAAAACGCCGGGGATGGAAACTCAACTACAACACTATCTTTGAGGTGAGCTACCGCCTGTTCAAACGCGACAACCAGTGTCTGTTTTTACAATACTACAACGGTTATGGCGAAGGGCTGCTCGCTTACAAGGAGCATCATTCCACAGTGCGAGTGGGCATTGTAATCAAACCACGCCTGTTCAGCGACTACTAAACCTTGCTTGGCAAACACATTCGCCCAATCAGCAACCTAATACAAACATCTATGATGCAAATTTGTATATAAAGTATACATGCTGTATATTGTGCAGCACAATATACATAAACTATGGCATCAACATAAAAAGGAAAAATATAGACCTCCCGCTTGAAACACTACAAAAACTTTCAATCATGGCTGCCGCCCAAGGCTGAAGTCTAAAAAATTATATTGAAACCGCTCTTATATCCAAAGCTGATTCAATTAGCATTGATATAAGTGAGAATCCATCACCGTCAGGAGATGAATGGTTTAACAAACAAGAAAATATAGGACTCCATTAAACGCGGCATTGACGAGATGAAGGCTGGCAAAGGTCGTGCATACTCTATAGACGAAATAAAATCATTATTAGGAGTATGATTTATCAATTAATCTTACAACCTGAAGCCCAACACCATCTAAAAGAGTGGCAGAAGTCCGGACAAGTAAAAGTTCTCAAAAAAATAGCGTCGTTATTGAAGAACTACAAAAACATCCAACAACAGGGTCTGGACAAGTTGAACAGCTTAAAGGAAATTTATCCGGTTTTTGGAGTCAGCGAATCAATAAAAGTTCACGCATGATTTATTCTATTGAAGAAGAAAAGGTTATTGTTATTGTTGTTTCCCTTAAAGGACATTATTACGATAAATAAGTTTTGACCATTAGTACAAACAAAGAAGATGCGCCCTACAAACCGGAGCGCATCTTCTTCGTCATAAGACAAATATTCAGTGGGTATGAAAGTTTGTTAGATTATTCAAAGACGATCTTACGTGTTGTGTTGCCCTTTTTTTCTATGAGAAGCATACCGCGAAGTGGGTTGTCAATACGGATGCCTTGGAGGTTGTAATAAACCGGATTCTCATATGTGTCATTGTCCATTGTGGGAATTTCAATTGACGACAGGTCGTAGGAAAGTTCCTTGGGAATGGTCAAAGTGAAATTGGTAGATGTGAAATATCCAACCACTTCGGTCGTTCCGGGAACACATCCAAGCCAATCAATTGTGCCGGAAAGACAATACCTATCCATATCTTTGACCAGAGTTAAATTTCCGATATTAGCATATGCGTCATATAGAGAACCTCCGGCACTCAGCTCATTGATATAAAACGACATGCCTTGAGTTTTAAGCCCATTTGAATCAATATCAAAGGAGATGTTTGTGTTGGGGTCGGCAAATTTAAGCGTTGAACCGAATTTTTCTACTGTGAATGTTGAAACTCCACTGTTTACATCATCCTTGCGTGTGATAGCCAACTCTGCATTAGTGTGGTAGGGATTTTCATCATACACAAGATTGCATACCTCCTTGTCAAACTCATGTTCAGAAATATCAAGCTGGCCACCACGAAGACGGTTATCCATGGCATCATAAGCTGTGTAATATATGTACGTAGGGGCTTGAGGTATTTCGTTGTTTTTGAGTAGCGAATGAATGTCAATCACAGCTTGGCCCGATTCGGCTTTTACACGAAATGTGCGGTTACCGGCATAAGCAGACACGCTCTTTGTTGCAAGCGTATCACCATAACCGAACGAGCATATCAGATAATCAACATCCGTGCCGACAGTAAAGCTGATTCCTTTGATATCGGGAGTTGCAGCCACTGCATTATTGAGTTTAAAAGACATGGGTCCATAGAAACAGCCACCAACATATATCGGATCATTCATGTAATCACTATATATTTGCCAATTGTAATCGCGCGCAAAAACATGATTCTCCGGGCAATAACCGGATGACAAATCAAAAGTGACTTGCAAACTCAATAAACTGTCGGGCTTAAAACCACGATAAAGATTAAGCGATGCAAAATCTTGCATAAGATATGGCCGGACAATATTGCTTACCGTGTGGTCGGGAGCAGTGATTTCATAGGTATGCTCTACTGGGGCATAAGATGACTCTATGTAACAGTTAGCAAGACCGTTTTCAGCATTAATATACAAATAGTTGGCATCCGGATTTTGGTTTGTTGCAAACGGGTGTTCAATACGCAAGCGAGTGGTGTCGCTGTTGACTTGTATAGGATACGTGCCCGATTCTATAATATTATCACTATTGTTGCTGCCCATACCCCATATCATCTGATGATCAATATCCACGTATCCATAGTTTTTCCAAGCAGTGGGGCGTTGTACTTCAATCATATCAAAAACCATGTCGGTAATCTGATCTCCGGAGTAAGCAACGATAAACATATGTGTGATACCATCCCTGTCAGGAAGAGGCATTTGAAATTCGGTTGCATTCTTATCCACATGGCCAACGATATAAGCATCATTGGTTTCTCCGGCCTTATATTCAGCCACATATTCTTTAATATACTTACGTTCTACTATGGTGCCAATAGATTTGCTACTCCATAACGAATCGGCCTGGGAGCGCTTTTCATCAATAATTTTTTGCCCCATCACATAATAAACATCGGTGACACCTTCGCCACATTGAAGCGACACCTTTGCCGTTTTCTCACCTTTGTAATATCCTTTGGCATAGTCTGCCTTAATTTTGCAACTCTTGGCCTGAGTGTTATAAAGATAGTCGTAACCAAAATTCAAATACGCTGACTTATCCGGAACGCCATTGACCAAACGATAGTAGTTAGTTGCAAGCCGGGCATAACCTGAAAGAGGATACGCGGCCCATGAGCCATAGATACAGCTTTTTGTATTGCCAAAACCGGTAGACATAGTCATATCCATCCCACCTAAATTAGGATAAATACTGTTACCATTTTCATCGGTTTCAAAAAGGGAGGTTGTGTTTCCGGTTATAAGGCTTGTTTGCAGATGATACGTACCCAATTCGTTTGTAAGTTGCAAGTGGGCAACTGTTTCATTTACATACTTGTATTTTACAACGGTTGGATATGTTTTATCGGTAAAAGAGGAATAGTATTTCCAATCACCTTCGGCAACAGTCCAGCAAGTATCTGCACTCGCCGCAGCCGTAGATACCGGCATTAAGGACTCTTGGCTTTGCTGAATATTAAACGCGGATACAGAAGCCGGCATGAAAGTAAAGGAGCGCAGCTCTATGGGCCGAGACTGCGCAACAGCTACTACCGGCAACATCAGTGCTCCGGCAAGAAGGGTAAAGATTTTTCTCATAAATAATTGAATAATTTAGTGCGTGTTAATAATTGTGCAAAATTACCAAACAGAATAATTTTACCCCCCCCTATTTGTTAAAATTAATTAAACAGCACTATGTGGCTTTATTATTATACTTTCACCCGCCAAGCGGGTGACTTTTTGTTAACCACGCATGTCGCTATGCGACATGCGTGGACAGTCATCCCTATAAACGCACTGCAAAGCAGTGCCTTCAGCTCACTATCACTCAATCCAATTTTTGTGCCAAAAACGGTCATTCAGAATCCATTCGTGCCCAAACAAACTTTCCAACTCTTCTGAAAATGATTTCACCCTATGATGCTCATCTTGACCTTTGATATAATTTATGATTCGTTCTCGTTCGTAATGTGACACAGAAAAAGATCCATACCCTCTTCCCCAACCATCAAAAAATGGGAAATCAATATGCCTGCGAAACTTAGCCGACGATGTTTGTTTTATTTTTCTAACATATTCACTCAATAATATCCCAACGGGAACATCGGCAAGAATATGAACATGATTCTCATAAGCATTAATCCTTATAATTTTTACGCCCATATCATTACTTACAGAATTGATGTAAGAAAGCATCTTGATTTTAGACTTTTGTGGTATTGTTGGCTTGCTGCTTCCTGTACGAAAAATTATGTGTTGAAGATTAATGTGGTAACTCATATGGAAAAGGCACAGCTTTGCAGTGCTATTGTTGGGTTGACAGCCATGCATGTCGCGTTACTCCATGCATGGTTAACGAAGAATTACCGCTTTGCGGTATTTGCAAATATACGAAGAAAGTTTGATAGCTACGCCAAGTATTTAAAACACAGATGCGCCCCGATATGGGACGCATCTGCCTTCACTAATATATGCTAATTATAATCAGTCGGTAAATTTGATTTCCATTCCGTTGTATCCTTGTGACGGATGTGACGATGCGGGTGCTGCCATTGGTGTCTGCTTGACAGAGATATTGTCAAGTATCTTACGGTCGCGGTTGTAGGCCGGTGATTTTTCCAGCACCTCTATAACAGCATCGTCGTCCATTTGCTGAGGAGACAACACTATGTATGCGGTGCGTGTTTCGCCGTACTCGCGGGTTATACGGTCTGTGGCCACCGGAGCGGGAGCAGCCACAGCCTTGGGTGGATTGGGAGTATGAGAGTTGCGAGAACCTCCATGACCACCGGATCGCATATCTTTCTCCTCATCGCGTATGGTTATGTCAAATCCCGATGCAAGGATGGTCACTTTCACTCTGTCGCCGAGACCTTCATCGTATGCCACACCCCAAATCACATCCACATCGGAGATTCCTGACACAAACTCATCAAAGTCGCGCATCTCGTTCATGGTGAATTTCTGTTCGGCTTTGGGGTTGATATAGAGGTTGAACAGCAGTTTCTTGCTGGTGTAAATATCACGGTTCTTGAGCAGCGGGCTTTGCAATGCATCCTGAATAGCCATTGTCACACGGTTTTCACCCTCGCCATAGCCAGTGGATATGATGGCCGCACCACCATTGCGCAATGTAGTGTCCACATCGTGGAAGTCAAGGTTCATATATCCATCAGCCGTGATAAGTTCGGATATGGATTGTGCAGCAGTGCTCAAAGTGTCATCGGCCTTGGCAAAAGCATTGATAAAGTCAAGGTCACCGTAAATTTCCACCAAACGCTGGTTGTTGATTACCAACAAAGCATCCACATATTTGCTCATTTCGTCCACACCGTCAAGAGCCTTGTTGATTTTCTTGTCGCCCTCAAATATAAACGGTATGGTGACAATACCTATGGTAAGCAAGCCTCTGGCTTTGGCCTCACGTGCCACAATCGGGGCGGCACCGGTGCCGGTGCCACCGCCCATACCGGCTGTGATAAACACCATCTTGGTATTGTCCTGAAACAAAGCGCGGATTTTCTCAATATCCTTTTCGGCAGCTTCTTCAGCCACTTTGGGTTTATTTCCGGCGCCAAGACCGTTGCCAATAAGAACCTTTGTGGGTACCGGAGAATTTTTAAGAGCCTGACGGTCGGTGTTGCACACCACGAACATCACATGCTCCACCCCTTGACGGAACATATGGCTTATGGCATTTGAACCGCCACCACCCACGCCAATCACTTTTATTATGTCCTGCTCAGCATTCTCATTGCTGTCACCGGTGCTGATCTGGTCAGCAAGATTGTTGAGTTCGTTATCTTGATACATAATTGTTTCTGATTTTTAAGAGTAAAACTAATCTTCATCTTCGGTGAGCACATCGTCATCGTCCTCATCCGTTTCTCCCAACAAGCGCTCAATTCTGCTGCCCAGACTACCGAATAAACTTTTACGCTTTTTCTTACGCTCGGGAACAGGCTCCGGTTCGTATTCAGGTTCCGGCTCCGGTTCATATTCCGGCTGCGATTCGTACACGGGTTGAGGCTCCGGTTGTGGTTGCGGTTGAGGCTCTGGCTCCGGCATACAGGTGCATTCGGCACCATCAATCAGTGTAACGGCATACAGCACCGACAGAACATCCACAGCATCGTTGGGCGATATGCGGGTATCTGCAATTACCATCTGTGGCACCACAATGTTTCCGCTATGTACTTTCAATCCGGTAACGGTGCCGAGACGTTCGCTGAATCCGCGCAAACGAGCTCCGCGTCCCACCAATATTATGCCGGCAGGCAAATCCGATGATTTCAGACCGGCATAACCTATCTGCGCATTGATGTTGGCTATTATCTCACCAACTCGATGACTCACATAATTGTTTACCGCAATCACATCCACACCGGCCACGGCCGATGAATGCGAGCCGGCTCCACCCATGGCATGCCCCACTTCGCGCTTCACCTCCTCGGCTTGCTCCTCAAGATAATTGAGTTTTGTAATATCGCGGGTTATATTGCGTGAACCCAACGGCAACGTCGCCAGATATTGCATACGGCCGTTTTTATAGATGCTCACAGCCACGGTTTCGGCTCCGAAATCCACAAGCATGCAACCAAGTCGCTTTTCCTCATCAGTGAGCACGAGGTCTCCCTGAGCACGCTGGCGCACTATATATCCGTTTACCTTCAATTGAAGTTTCTCGGTGACTATGCGGTCAAGATTGCGTTTGAGCTGCGAGCGACAAGTGAGCAGATTAGCGTTCATACGCACATTGCGTCCGAATGTTCCACGTGGACGAGGCACCACAACCCTATCCACCATATATTCACGAGGAATAACCTCAAGCAGCTCGCGGTCAACAATATCAGTCATAGCCGCTTCGTTCTTGAGCTGACGAAGCAACAGATCTGTAACCTCCATTTCATCGGGCAACTGACGCTCCACGTCACATCGCATCGAACCAAGAGACCTGCCACCAATGGACAGATACACCGAAACGATTTTGCGGGGAGCCATCCGTGCTTCCAAACGGCCGAGAATGCGGGATGCCACATTGGCCACTTCCTCCACATTGCTCACCACACCGTTGCGCACAAGGTCGTAAATAGGCTCCTCCTCAACGGCATGCACTGTCAGCACGCCACGGTTGTCTATCCGACCCACGGCACCCTTTATCTTAGAGCTACCTATCTCCAGGGCTACAATGTTTTTCTCTTCCATATCTATATTGTTTTATTATTTCTATTTTTTGTTGTGTCATTCTGATTCTTGTGTACAGCCGGTATGGGTTTTTCGTTATTAGCCTTTTGCCCAAGAGCCACACGCCCCGGTGCCACACCTTCGGCTGCCAGCATAGTGGTCACATCCACTTCCTCTTCATCGGCATCGTCATATGCCGTCTGCTTAGGCAGATCCTTACGGCGGCGGGTGCCTACTACCTGACCTTTCCATTTCACAGACAAGGTATCATAGTAGTTCCAACCACGTTCAGGAAGCACCTCGGTATACATCACCTTGAGCCTTGCAAACTTGCTACCAAAATTATCCGGACTTCCGAAATTAATCACCTGTCCGCGTATATTCGGCACAAGAATCACATCGCGCGGTGAATCCACCTTCACCATAGTCACCATGCAGCTCCATAAAGAATCAGCCTGAATATAATCAAGCAACGGCAACAAGTCCCGGGCACTGAACACGGAATCAACAAAGTTGCCGTACACCACCGGAACATCTACAAAATAACGTGCGTTGGCCGATATTCGTTTACCGTCTTTATTGATATAATAGGATATGCCGTACGAATCAAACACCCTTGCCTTGGGATTCATGGGATCAACCTCAATATGCACCACATTATCAGAACCGATAGTCACACTTGCACTTTCAATCTTGTCAATACCGCACAACATGCGCTCTATACTGTCAATATCAATATCAGAGAGCAATCGGCCTTTGGCATTACGGATAAGAGGATAAAGGTCGCGCGCCACTTCGCGAGGAGTCACAAAACGAAGTCTTGAAGTGTCGTTAACCGTTATCTCCACACCCTCACATCGGCGTTCAGCTCCGGCCTTGGAAACATAGTTCAGAGCCACAACCATATAAGCGGCAATCAATACCGCCCCTATGGCAAACAACGTGGTGTAGAGTGTGGATCGTTTCATCGGCATTATGACTTGGCAGTTAATATTTTCACTATTTCAGGGAGATAATTGCATATATCGCCCGCCCCTACCGTGAGCAATAAACGAGGACGCTGCTGCGCAACAGTCGCCACCAATTCATCTTTGGTAACAAGCGTTTTGCCCGGAGAGGTTATGTCTTTAAATATTATATCGGATGTAACACCCGGTATCGGTTCCTCTCTGGCCGGATATATATCCAAGAGCAACACATTGTCGGCAAGCGAGAGAGCCTGAGCAAACTCGGACGCAAAGTCATGTGTGCGACTGTAAAGATGCGGTTGAAAAGCCACAGTCAGTTCACGACCGGGATACAGAGCCTTGACCGACTCTATGCTACGTTTCAACTCCATAGGATGGTGAGCGTAATCGTCAATAATGGCCAAACCGTCAGCCCCGGCCTCCTTGTGCCAAAATTCAAATCTGCGTTTAGGCCCCATGAAACTCTTCATGGCTTGGCGCACATTGTGCTCCTCGAACTCACCGGCAAGCCACACCGCAGCCATGGCCGCTATGGCATTCTCAATATTTACCTCCACAGGCACACCAAGCTCTATATCGGTAACAACACCTTGCGGATGGACGAAATCAAATATTATGCTGCCATTTGCGCGACGAATATTCTGCGCGTGGAAATCGCCCTCATCACGCGAATATCTATACACTGATCCCACGAATCGTGATTCAAGAGGCAACCTTGTATGCAACAACAGTTTACCTCCGTTCACAATTTTTTCAGTAAACACTGCAAAACTTTCATAATATGCCTCGGCTGTACCGTATATATCCAGATGATCGGGATCCATGGATGTAATCACAGCCACATATGGATGCAAATGATGAAACGAACGGTCATACTCATCAGCCTCAATCACGGCATATGAAGAATCTGCGCTCAGCAGACAATTGGTATTATAATTACGTAACACTCCACCAAGAAAAGCATTGCACTTTGCCGATGAAGAATGCAATATATGTGCCGCCATAGAGGAGGTTGTAGTTTTGCCATGAGTTCCGGCGAAACATAATCCCTTGAGCTGCGATGTAATAATACCCAGAACCTTGGCTCGCTTCACCGGTTCAAAACCGTTGGCGCGAAACCATTGCATCTGTCCGTTGGTTTCCGGTACAGCCGGTGTGTAGACTACCAATGTGGTATCGGGATTACGAAACTCTTCGGGGATGGCCTCGGCTTCGGAAGTGAAATTGATATTCACCCCTTCGGCCACGAGTGCATCGGTAAGAGCCGAGGGGGTGCGGTCATAACCGCCCACACGGCATCCGGCATTGAGAAAATAACGCTCCAAGGCGGCCATACCTATGCCACCCGCTCCGAGAAAATATATGTTGTGCTTAAAATCCATCAGTTATCAAGAATATTGAATATTATACCGGCTATCTTGTCATCACTTCCCTCCAAAGCCATTTTTCTCACATTTGTTTTTAGTGCATCGCGGCGCGTAGAGTCTTTTAACAAAGCTACAACCGCATCACCAAGCTGAGCAGGAGCATCGGCATCAAGTATCATTATGGCAGCCTGCTTGTCCACCAGCGCCTGAGCATTCTTGCGCTGATGATCCTCGGCCACATTAGGACTTGGCACAAGCACCGCTGGCACACCGAGCAGTTGCAATTCGCTTATAGTGCCTGCTCCGGCTCTTGCCACCACCAAGGAGGCCGCTCTATAGGCCAACCCCATGTCAGAAACAAACGGCATGGCTTTGACCCCTTCTCTGCCATTTGCTATCTCGGCACACTCCTCGGCATACAATTTTCCTGTTTGCCACAGTACCTGAGCTCCAACTGCGGTAATCGCATCCAAAGCTTTGGCAATGCTATGGTTTATAGTACGTGCTCCGAGACTTCCTCCGGTTACAAACACCACATCTTTATCTGGATCCAAACCCAAAGCCTTACGTGCCGCCGATGCGTCCATATCATGCTCAAACAGAGCTGGTCGCACCGGATTACCGGTTAGAGTGATAGCCTCGGCCGGGAAAAAACGCTCCATGCCTTCATAAGCCACACATATAGCCTTGGCCTTGGCCGCAAGAAGTTTGTTAGTAACCCCTGCATATGAATTCTGCTCTTGAAGCACAGTGGGAATACCCACTCGCTGAGCAGCCTTGAGCATGGGGCCGGAGGCATAACCGCCTACACCTATGGCTATATCGGGACGAAATTCGGCCAACACTTTACGAGCCTTGCGCATACTGCGCCACAACTTGACAAGCACACCGATATTGCGCCACAACCGCTTGCGGTCAAATCCAGCCACTGGCAATCCCACAATGTCAAAACCCTCGGCCGGTACACGCTCCATCTCCATACGTCCTTCCGCACCGACGAACAAGATTTCAGCATCCGGCTCACAACGCAGTATGGCCTTGGCTATGGACACTGCCGGAAATATGTGACCTCCGGTGCCTCCACCGCTTATCAAAAAACGATGTGGTTTTGGTTCTTTATTATTAATTGTATGCTTGCTCATTATCTATGATTTAAAGAAGTTGTGTGGGGTTTGCTGCACGGTCACCTTCGGGAGCTTCAGCCAACTCCGATGCAGGAGCTTTCTTGGTTGACTGCACGGCAAATCTGCTAACCGACAACATCACACCAAAAGCCATGGATGTTACCAATATGGATGTACCACCCTTGGATATAAGCGGCAACGGCTGACCGGACACAGGAAATACGCCCGTAACAATAGCTATATGAAACAATGCCTGCATAACAATCATCACGGCCATTCCTATGACAAGCAATGCCGGGAAAGCCCTGGTACATCGTGAAGCGATGGCACTCGCCCTGGCAAGCAGCCACAGATACAGCACCAATACCACCAATCCGCCAATCAAACCGGTGTCTTCCACTATAATGGAGAATATATAGTCAGAGAACGCCAATGGCAAACGTGAAGCCTCACGCGAGTTGCCGGGGAACACTCCGGCTATGCCCCCATTGGCCTGAGCCATGAAAGAGTACATCTCCTGACGGTTCTCGGCATTGATTTTCTGCTCATATTTCGGCTTGCCATCTCCCATATATCGCTCAATGCGTTGCTGCCATGTACCGGAGCGATCCACTTCGCCATCGTCGCTACCGCCACCCACAGCCTTGAATATTCCAAGCACGGCGGCATAAAACAATATAACCATAGCAAATTTCTTCACCGGCACACCTCCTATCAACATCATGCTCATGGATATGACCATTAGCAGAAGTGTATTGGTCAAACCTTGGCGAATAAGCATACCGCCAAACAATGCTACTATTCCGGCAGCCCATATCACACCACTGTCTTTCACGCCACCTTTGATCTGAGTGCGGCTCATAATAAGGGCTATCATACCGGCAGCGCTGAATTTCAAGAACTCACTGGGCTGCAATGTAACTCCAAGCAGAGTGATACTGCGACGCGCACCGTTGACAATTTCACCATTGATCATCACATAACCCATCATGATCACCGATACAAGAGCAAATATAGGCACCCAAAGCAGAAAGTTGCGATAATGCACTCTTTGCAGCAGATACACGATGCACACTCCGGCAATCAGCATTCCTCCGTGGCGCACTACCGGTCCGTACACACCAAACGAAGACAATGCCACCTCTCGCGAGGACGCACTATAAAGCTCCACGATGGATATCAAGCAAAGGAACAGGAATATGCCCCATATATGCTTATCGGCTCGTGTATCCGATTTCTCGGAATTGGCAGCCTTAAAGGTTGTGGAGTCGGCCAATCCGGAAGGTGATGAGTCTATGAATGGTGTATTCATTATTGGATAATATGTTAATCAGTTGTTATTTGACAGTTATTTACCGATCAAGGATTTGACTGCATCTTTAAACATTGCTCCTCTCTCTTCATAGCTGTGGAAAAGGTCAAAGCTCGCACAGCACGGAGACAACAGCACTGTGTCACCGGGCACAGACAGCTCACGACAAGCAGCGATAGCCTCATCAAGCGAATGAGTGGAACGAATAGTTGGAACCTTACCACTGAAAAATTCCATCAACTTGTTGTTGTCCTTACCCATGCATACTATGGCTTTCACTTTTTCCTTTACCAAGTCTTCAATCTCGGAGTAATCATTGCCTTTATCCTTGCCTCCAAGAATAAGCACGGTGTTGTGAGGCATGCTTTCCAATGCATACCAGCATGAGTTTACATTGGTGGCCTTGGAATCATTGATATATCTCACACCATCCACATCGGCCACAAATTCAAGGCGGTGTTCCACTCCTTCGAAATCCGACAATGCACAACGGATATCCTCTTTCTTAATATCCAGCAAACATGCCGACAATCCGGCGGCCATACTGTTATATAAATTATGCAAGCCATGTAGCGACAAAGATGAGCGTGGCACTGAAAAACGACCGTTTTCGGTGGAGAACACTATGTCATTGTGCTCATCTACAAAAGCACTTGTAAACTCATCATTCTCATGTTCCGCAAACGGCAACAACTGAGCCTCTGTACAAACCTGTTTAAGCTGTGACTGTATCACAGGATCATCCTGCCAATATATTATGGCATCGCGAGCGGTAAGATTCTGAATGATACGGAACTTGGCATTTACATAATTCTGCATCCTATAGTCGTAACGATCCAAATGGTCGGGAGTGATATTCAGTATCACAGCTATATTGGCCTTGAACTGATACATGTTCTCAAGCTGGAAACTTGACAGCTCTATAACATATACATCATGGTGCTCACGAAGCACCTGAAGAGCCAGGCTTTTGCCTACGTTTCCGGCCAAACCCACATTCAAACCGGCGTTTTTCAAAATATGATATGTGAGAAGCGTGGTTGTGGTTTTTCCGTTGGAACCTGTGATGCACACCATCTTCGCATCAGTATAGCGACCGGCAAACTCTATCTCCGAAATCACAGGAATTCCTTTTTCAATCACAGCTTTCATAACCGGAGTGGTGGGAGCGATACCGGGACTTTTCACAATTTCATCGGCGGCAAGTATACGCTCCATAGAGTGCTTGCCCTGCTCCCATTGGATATTTTCATCATCAAGCATCTTGCGATAGTGCGGCGCAATGGTACCGAAGTCCGATACAAACACCTCCATACCTTTGGCGTGTGCAAGAATAGCGGCTCCCACACCGCTTTCGCCGGCACCCAATACAACAAGTGATTTCTTATTTTCGCCCATAGCTTAAGAGTTATTCTTTATTATCTTATTTTCAATGTTACAAATGTTATTACAGCCAACAATATTCCCACTATCCAGAAACGGGTCACAATTCGTGATTCGGGCACAGGCGTGATCGGATATTGCAATATGGCATCAATACCGGCATTGCCCGGTTTCTGGAAATGATGGTGCAAGGGTGTCATCTTGAATATGCGGCGCGGTGTGCCGGTAATACGGCGACTGAGCTTGTAGTAGCTAACTTGCATAAGCACCGACAAATCTTCGGCAAAATATATGGCACAAAGTATAGGTATGAGCAACTCCTTGCGTATGAGTATCGCAAACACAGCTACAACTCCGCCTATGGTAAGGCTGCCCGTATCGCCCATAAACACTTGCGCAGGATAAGTATTGTACCACAGGAATCCTATAAGCGCCCCAATGAACGCTGACATATACACCACCAGTTCGGCGCTTCCGGGAATATACATTATATTGAGATAGGAGGAGTATATGATGTTGCCTCCAAGATAAGCCATGATGGCAAGTGCCACACCGATTATAGCTGATGTTCCAGTGCAAAGGCCGTCAAGACCGTCAGTAAGGTTGGCACCGTTGGATGTGGCAGTTACCACAAAAATCACTATGAGCACAAACACCGCCCAACCTCCGGTGGCGGCATGGTCACCCATCCATTGTGTAAGGCTCTCATAGTTGAAGTTATGATTTTTGATGAACGGAAGCGTGGTTTGTGGAGATTTTATATCTTCGGTTTTGTATGTCACCACGGCTTCGGCCGTGTCTGTGGCCGGTGTCACCTCCACATTCTCACGCATCACCACATCCGGGCTCAGCACCATGGTAAGACCTACCATCAGTCCGAGTCCCACCTGACCCACGATTTTGAATTTGCCTTTCATACCCTCTTTGTTACGACGCTTGATTTTCAAAAAGTCGTCCATAAATCCAAGAGTTCCAAGCCAAATGGTGCTTAACACCATAAGTAACATATAAACATTACTCAGATTACCAACAAGCAGACACGGCACCAATATGGCAAGCAATATTATAACTCCGCCCATGGTAGGTGTGCCCTGCTTGGCCATCTGTCCTTCAAGCCCGAGATCGCGCACAATCTCACCAACCTGCATCAACTGCAAACGAGATATGATTTTACGACCAAACACCATGGCGATGAGCAATGCCAGCACAAAGGCCGCTCCGGAACGGAATGTGATATAACTCATCAATCGCGCACCGGGCACATCAATATTTTGAAGATATTCAAACAAAAAATACAGCATCTTGCAACTTTGCTTATTCTAATGTATTCTTATTTCAAGGTGTCAAAAATTTCTCTCACCACTTCACTATCGTCAAAATGGTATTTCACACCTTTCACTTCCTGATAGTTCTCATGCCCCTTACCGGCAATCAGTACCACATCACCGGCCTTGGCAAGCATCACAGCGGTGCGTATGGCCTCACGGCGATCGGTGATGCTTAACGTAGCGGCACGCAACTTGGGGTCATCAAGTCCTGCTTCCATGTCGCGAAGTATCTGCTCAGGATCCTCATCGCGCGGATTGTCTGAGGTCAGCACCACACAGTCGGATCTCAAAGCAGCTTCACGTGCCATGATAGGACGTTTGCCCTTATCTCGGTTTCCACCTGCTCCAACCACAGTGATTATATTACGTTCCAAACCTGTGACTTCACGTATGGCCTGCAACACATTCACCACCGCATCGGGAGTATGTGCATAATCTACCACGGCTGTAACACCCAACGGAGAATGGATGGTCTGGAAACGGCCGGCCACCGGCACAAGTCTGCTCATATCCACCAATATTTTGTCTGCATCCCACCCAAGCATCACTGCAGTACCGTATACTGCAGTGAGATTGTATGCATTGTATCTACCGGTAAACAAAGTTTCCACTTCTTGACCGTTAAATGAAATGAGCGTACCGTCCAATCGGCTTTCTATCACACGTCCCATAAAATCAGCACTGGCTCGCAAAGAGTATGTGCGGCATTTTGCATTGCAGTTCTGAAGCATTACCATTCCGGCCTTGTCGTCAATATTAGTAATAGCAAACGCATCGGCCGGAAGATTGTCAAAGAATGATTTCTTTGCATTGAGATACGCATCAACGGTCTTATGATAGTCAAGGTGATCACGTGTGAGGTTTGTAAACACACCTCCTGCAAACTTCAACCCGGCAATGCGATGCTGGTGGGCTGCATGAGAGCTGACCTCCATTGCGGCATAGGTGCATCCGGCCACCACCATACGGTGCAACAGCTCATTGAGCGTAAGCGGGTCGGGAGTTGTTTGATTGGTCGGTACCGCCTCCGAATCAATATAATTGCACACAGTGGAAAGCAATCCGGCCTTGTGCCCCATCATCCGCGCCATCTCGTAAATCAACGTGGCGGTAGTAGTTTTGCCATTGGTTCCGGTCACACCGACCAAATGCAGCTTTCTTGATGGATTTCCCCACCATTGTGACGCAAGGAAGCCTAATGCCACAGACGTATTGGCAACCTTGATATATGTAACATTTGACTCCAACCTTTCGGGCAACTCTTCACAGACTATGGCTGCAGCTCCGGCCAAAGTAACAAGCGGAATAAATTTGTGTCCGTCCACGTTATAGCCGCGCACTGCCACAAACAGCGACCCTAACTTGATTTTTCGCGAATCGCACTCCAGCGAGGTTATCTCTTTACTGTCGCTTCCAATTATTTGCTCTACCTCTATGGCCGAAAGCAGGTCAGACAATGATTTCATATTCTTTATGCGGTTGAGGGGGTTAAGATTCTATTCTTTTAATTTCAAATGAACTACAGCACCTGCAGTAGCATTACTGCCCGGTGATGGATACTGCCCGGCAACATAGCCGGTACCGGAAAATCTTGCATTATATCCGGCTTTTTCCAATTCCAATATAGCTTCGCGCACACCGAATCCGTGTACATCGGGCACACCTTTTTTCACCTTTTTGGGATTACGGAGCACATGATGCTGCGCTATATTAAGATTCTGCGCTATACAAGATTGGGAATGTTTATCGTGCGATGCATACATGGTGGGAGCCGATTTCTCGCCAGAACGGTAATTGGGACCGGGACCGAGCATTCCACGCGAATACATTTTCAATGCCACATTTTTAAGCACTTCTCCACTGGTGCTGGCAGCACCCATGGCATTCTGCTTTGGTGCTGCGGTAAGCACTATACATGAATACTTAGGCGCTTCAGCCGGAAAGAACCCGCAGAAAGCCAATCGCTTGCGTGAGGTATTGTAAGCACCGTTGTCTATCATGTAGCATGTTCCTGTTTTTCCAGCTATTGCCACACGTTTATCGCGCAATCTACGTCCGGTACCATGATCGCCCCACACCACGGAGGTCAGCATGTTGCGTAACTTTTCGGCATTGGTCTCACTGCATATGCGTTGACGGATATATGTTACAGGAAACACAGTGTCAATATCAGCACCAACCAATCCTGACACAAGTCGCGGACGCACATACTTGCCTCCATTGGCTATGGCATTGTAAACCGACAATGTATACAACGGCGGTATTTCGGTGGCATAACCGTAGCTTTGGCGCGACAAGGCTATACGACCTCCGCGATCGGACGGCACACTGTCAACTCTTGGCACACGCTCACCGGCTATACCGGTGTTCATAGGTTCAAGAAAACCAATCTCCTTAAGACGAGAATAGAATCCTCCCGGATGTGAATCATAACGACGAGTTATAATCTTGGCCATACCTATATTAGAGGAGCTTTCAATCACACCGCCCACAGTCACAGCATCCACGCCATGAGCATCGGTTATGGGACGTCCACCGGCATAGGCCCAGGAGCGTCCAGTCGGTATCACCTCATTCACATTTGTCACTATTCCGTCTTCCAATGCAAGAAGCATGGATATAGTCTTCACCACCGAACCTGGCTCATATCCAAGCACAGCCCGGTTCATGCCCTCAATATATCCTGCGCCATCAGGGTTCTTCTCCAGATTGGATATAGCCTTGATGTCACCGGTTGGAACGTCCATCAGCACAGCCACACCCCAATCGGCATTGCAGAATTCAAGCATTTTGTTCAATTCATTCTCCACTATATCCTGCATCTTAATGTCAATTGTGGTGCGGATATCAAAGCCGTTCACCGCCGGAGTGTCAACCCAATTGGTTATTTTACGTGTCAATGGCACTTTCTTTGCCACACCGGCTTTACCATAAAGCAATGAATCAAGAGCCTTTTCAAGTCCTGATATACCGTGAACCTCTTTGTTTTCCTTTGTGGCGCCCACTCCTCCTATGCTTCGGCGAGCCATATCACCATAAGGGTTGATGCGTTTGAGAAATTTCTCACGTATCATACCGGAACGCTTGCCCACGTTGAAAAAGGGGAAACGGGCTATCATATCACATTCGCTTTCACTAAGGTTGCTCATCACCTTATGGTGACGCGAACGCTTGTCATTTGGCTTGGACAACGGCTTCAATAAATGTGCCCTCCACTGCTTGGAATTTCGCACCGGAAAATATTTGGCCAAAGAGTCGGACAATGGTGCGATATATTTACGCAAGGTGTCTTCGGCAAACTTTTCAGCACGATAGTCTATACGCACTGTATAGAACCACAAACTTGTGGCAAGCACACTGCCGTCAGACGCAAGTATGTTGCCTCGCTCGGGCTGAATGGTTTCAGTACGAGACAATTCGGCCATGGCCTTTTTATTCCATTCCGGAGCTGAAATCACAGTGTTGTCTATCAGCTTATACACAATGGCGGCTGCCATCAAGAGTATAAAAATCAAGATGAACGCATAACGCAGCAATATGTTTTGTCGATTCTCTCTTTTCATAGCGAATGAATGGCTCAAAGGTTAATTTTTGGTCTTACGTGTGTGTCCTTCAACTTCAAACGCCGGATCATCCTGAACCTGGAGACCCAGATTCAAAGAATCTACAAGCTGCTGCATGGCCGACTCTCTCACTTTGCCCATATATTTACTGCGGGCACGGTTGCGCTCCGTTTTCATCACTTCCGACTGCGCTTTGTATCTCGCCACCTGTTCACGTTTGATTTTATTTGTGTAGTTCGACGATATATAGGCCATTAGGAATATCACAAGCAATGCAATAACAAGCCAGTTGCGAGCAAAAAAATCACTCGACACAAGTCGTCCGTGGAACAATTTGCTCCAAAACGATATTTTTCGCTTGACTTGCTTTCTGTTTGAGGCTTTCCTTGCCATGCTTGAGATTGATATTTTTGATTTCTTTTTATCTATAATTTTACCGCCACTCGCAGTTTGGCACTACGGGAACGAGGATTGTTGGCCACTTCCTCTTCAGACGGCACTATGGGTTTGCTCCCAAGTGCCTTCAACGGAACATTCGTGCGTCCGAAAAAATCTTTTTCCACCTGACCGCGCACGTTTCCGCTACGCATGAAGTTCTTCACCAACCTATCTTCCAATGAGTGGTAAGTGATTATTGCCAATCGGCCACCCGGCTTAAGAAGTTCACAAGCCTGTTCAAGGAACTGCTCCAGCGCGGTAAGTTCTCCATTGACAGCTATGCGCAGAGCCTGAAACACCATGGCCAATTCTTTTTTCTCTTGGCGGGGATTGATCATGGGCTTGAGAAGATCCAACAATTCGCCCGTGGTGCGCACCGGCCTGCCGGCTTCACGAGCCTTGATTATCGCGGCGGCCATTCGGCGCGATTGCTTCAGTTCGCCATACAGATACAGCACATCGGCCAATTCGTCTTCACTTATAGAAGCAAGCAAATCCTCGGCTGTGCGGGCTGCATGACGGTTCATACGCATGTCAAGCGGTGCATCCTGACGAAATGAAAAACCCCTCTCAGCAGCATCAAAGTGATGAAAAGACACTCCAAGGTCTCCCAAAACTCCATCCAAGCCTTCCACATCATAATAACGCATGAAATTGCGCAAGAACCGGAAGTTGCTGTAAACCATAGTAAATCGCTCGTCTTTGGGTGCCCGGTTAACGGCCTCATCATCTTGGTCAAAAGAATACAAGTGACCCCGCTTATCCAAAAGATCCATAATAGCCTTTGAATGACCGCCCCCACCAAATGTGGCATCCACATACACCCCATCAGGGCGCACCTGAAGTGCGTCCAAAGTTTCAGGCAACAAAGCCGGAATGTGGTAAACTTCTGTATTCATAACCTATTGGTTCCCAAGATTTGACAAAGCAACATAATAAGACCGTAAAATTAGTTATTTTCACCGGTTATTTACAAACATAAACAGCAAAAAAATCCACCTTTAACACAACAAGTTATCAACACTGACACACGGCTCTAACAATCAACCACAAACGCCTCGCATAAAAACCGTATGCGAGGCGTTTGCAATTGTAAATGAAAACAAGACACAATCACCCTTGCGGGCGTAGAATCTCCACCAGTTTTCGCACCCCGTCGCTTGCTCCCATTCGCAACACTGTCACTCCTTCTGGCACCGGAGCCGGATGGGGATCAATATAATAAACAGGCACACCCTGACGCACATAATTCAACAATGCCGCCGCCGGATACACCACCAACGAGGTGCCTATAACCACAAACACATCAGCTTGTTCTACAAGGTCTACCGCATGTTCAAACATAGGCACAGCCTCTTGAAAAAACACTATGTGAGGACGCACATTATCACCATATTCGTCAACAGTGTCAACTGTTGTTTCCAAATTATCCGAACCAAGTTCGTACACGCGTTCGGGATGGGCAATTGAACGGATTTTCATCAACTCTCCATGCAGATGCAACACATTGCTGCTTCCGGCACGTTCATGCAGATTGTCCACATTCTGAGTCACCACATATGTATCATACCACCGCTCCAATTCCACAAGAGCACGATGCCCCTCATTAGGCTCCACTTGCATCAGTTCGCGACGCCTGATATTGTAGAATTCATGAACGAGCTTGGGGTTGCGGGCAAATCCGTCAGCACTCGCCACGTCCATCACATTGTAATTGTCCCACAGACCGCCACTGTCACGGAATGTGCTCAGACCACTCTCCGCGCTCATACCCGCGCCAGTGGAAATCACCAATTTTGGTTTGCTAATCATATCAACGGTTCTTTTGTTACAAATATAAACATTTTATTATTACATTTGTGGCATGGAGCAGATGATTATAGGTTTTGACGCCAAACGCGCCGTGGCCAACAACACCGGCCTCGGCAACTACAGCCGTCTGGTAGTGGATGTGCTTTCCGAACTGTATCCCGACAACAGCTATCAGCTATATGCACCCAAAACAGCCTCTCCCGAACGGGTGGCAACTTTGCTGAATCGCAAAAATGTGAGCTTGATAGGCCCGGACAAGACTCTTTGGAAGTATGCATCGGCTCTATGGAGAGTACACCGGGGAATCACAAATCAACTGTCCCGCAACAACGTACAACTATTCCACGGACTGAGCAACGAGCTTCCTCTTGATATTTCCCGCATAGGAATACCATCTGTTGTCACCATCCACGACCTTATATTCCGGAAATGCCCCGATGGATACAAGTCAATTGACCGCCAAATATACGACTACAAGTTTCGGCACGCCGCATTAAACGCCACCCGCATTATTGCAATAAGTGAATGTACCAAGCGCGACATAATGGATCTATATCATATTCCGGAATCCAAAATATCTGTGGTATACCAGGGATGCAACCCTGTATTCACCCAGCCGATTGCGCCGCAACAACAAAATGAGGTAAAGCAAAAATTATCTCTGCCCGACACTTTTATTACCATGGTCGGTACTGTGGAGCCAAGAAAAAACCAACTGCTGGCAGTTCGCGCACTGCCGGCAATTTCCAAAGATGTCCACCTTGTAATCATAGGACGTGGCCGAATGGGCTACGATGACATGATACGTCGCGAGATACGCCGTATGAATCTGGAGTCCCGGGTCACCATGATACCATTCGTAGAGAGCCAATATCTTCCGGCCGTGTACTCACTTGCTGCAATAGCAGCATATCCATCACGCTACGAAGGATTCGGAATCCCTGTTATAGAAGCCATCAATTGCGGAACTCCTGTAGTAGCAGCCTCAGGATCATGTCTTGAAGAAGCCGGAGGCCCGGGAGCGCTATATGTCCATCCCGATTCGCCCGAAGATTTCGCCAATGCTGTCTCACGCCTGCTAAACGACACGAAACTGCGAACAGACATGGCGACGGCCGGCAAGCAATGGGTCCAAAAATTCTCACGTACCAACTTCGCCAACGGCATAATCAACGCTTATAAATCCGTATTATAAAAATATAAAAAACAAATAAGCCGCAGTTCATTCTGCGGCTTATTCTATTCATTTGATTTTTTCGTAATGATTACTTGGAAGGATTAACATCCACAAGCTCCACTTCAAACACCAATGTGCTCATCGGGGGAATCTCGGGGCTGGGGCTGTTAACACCGTAAGCCAAATTACCGGGAATGTAAAGAATCATCTTAGAACCGGGGCTCATCATTTTCAAACCCTCCTTGAATCCGGGTACAACACCGTTCACGTTCATACGCACAGGTTCTTCTCCGCTGGCATCAAACTGCTTGCCGTTAGTGAGCTTACCTACGTATTTCACCATCACAGTGTCACCATCCTTAGCTTTGGCACCGTTACCATTAGCCAAAACCTTGTAGCTAAGACCTGATTCTGTGGTTTTAACCTCGGCATCAGAAGCTTTCACTTTTTCCATATAAGCCTTGTCGGCAGCTTCAATGCTATCGCCCTGAACCTGCTTGGCCTGCTGCGCAGCCTGCTGACGAGCCTGATAGCGAGCCATAGCCTTGGCCTGAACGCTCTGCATCAAGGTCTGATATTCAGTCTGGATAGCCTGCTGCTGGTCAGCGCTAACACTGTCAAGCTTATAATATTCAGCAAAATTCTTGTAGAGAAGATCACGGTTCACCTGCACGCTGTCATTATTCATCTGCATGAGCTGCATAAGCATGTTCATACCTACGCTAACACCCTGAAGATAAGCCATATTGGCAGTATCAGCCAAAAGAATGGTTTTCAAGCCGGAAAGGAACTGATCCTTATCAAATTTGGCCTTGTCAGCCTCAGGCATAGACTTGAAGTCGGCACCGATGCTCATACCGATAGCCTTACCCATAGTTATGCCGAGAGAATCAGCTTCGGGAGTAGAAGCAGTGCTACCGCTCTCGGAGCACGAGGATGCACCGAACATAAGAGCGGCCACACCCATTACACCTAAAAATTTTTTCATAATGGATTATAAAATTTTATTTAATAATTTGTTATTCATTGAAAAACGCACGGAAATCCACATCAAACTGCAACGCACAGTTTCCAGGAATGGTTCCTGGAACTCCAATAGAACCATAAGCCAAATTGGATGGAATCCACATACGGTACGTGCCTCCGGGTTTCATATGCATCAAGCCCTCCCTGAAACCGGGGATGACCCTGGTGAGCGACATGGTTTCGGGCATATCACGTGTGCCGTCAAAAATCTTTCCTCCGGGCAATTTGCCTGTATACATCAACTTCACACTTGAATCGGCCTTTGGAAAGTTGCCATTACCTTCAGTCAATGTCTGTACATACACACCGTTAGGAGTCTTGACAATACCTGATATACCTGCCACGGAGTCCATCATGGCCTCGCTCATGAGAACCTCATCGCCACGATATGAGCGTCTGTACATCATCTGTTCCATATACTCATTACCATTGGCCGCTGTATACTGAGCCGGAGCTCCCGACAAAATCTTATCTATCTCTTCAACAAATTTAGTTCGGTCAATCTTCATTTGACCCATCTTTTCAATCTGTTGCAAGCGGCTATTGACCAACACTCCTGATTCCAAACCACTGGAATAGGCGGCAGAACTATCAGCGGCGGCCAAAGCGGCTTTCAGTCCGGCTAAATAAGCATTCTTACTACTGTCATCGCCAACGGCACCACGCTTGACAAAATACTCGCTCCATACACCGGCCAAAGCAGCCGACACAGAATCACTTTCCCATGTGGTAAGCGGCGCTGCAGCATGTACCTTCCCCACGCTTAACACCACAGCCACAAGCAGGATCAGTCTTTTAAACATCAAGAATGAATTTAAGCGGGAAACACTTTTATAAGCTCAACATCAAATATCAATGTTGCATTAGGGCCTATCACACCGCCGGCACCATTGGGACCATAAGCCAAATTGCTGGGTATGAACAAACGCCATTTGGCTCCTTCTTTCATAAGCTGAAGTGCCTCAACCCATCCGGGTATCACCTGAGTAACACCGAATGTGGCAGGTTCACCACGCTCCACTGAACTATCAAACACAGTACCGTCAATCAATTTACCGGTATAATGTACCATAACACGGTCTGTATCTTTGGGCTGCACACCGGCACCTTCTTCAAGCACCTCATACTGTAATCCACTGGCTGTGATTTTCACCTCAGGACGTTTGCCATTTTCATTGAGGAATGCTTCACCGGCAGCACTATTCACTTTACCCATCTCCTCGGCGGCAGCACGCTGACGCTCTTCCATAGCGGTAAAGAATTTCTGAATTTCAGCTTTGGCCTCATCATAACTCATCTTGGGTGTTTCACCGGAAAACACAGCGGCCACTCCATCGGCAAACTCTTTTACATCTATTTTTTCTATGCCGCTTGAGCGGAAATTGTTGCCCATGCTAAGACCAAGGGCATAGCTAATACGGCCAAGTTCATTTGATTCCATAAATTGTTAGATTTTTGTTTATTTGATTTCTTCACAAAAGTGTATAATCGGGCACAAAGATAGGTGAAATATCCACCTTGATAGCACATTTTTAATAAAAAATTATTAAATACCTGATTATTACACACCTTTTGATTTTGTATATAACGCTACAGCATCAATTTAGTTGCATCCGGACAACATTTCACGCACTTGTTTTTCGTCCTTGCGAAGTTGCGCCACAAGTTCATCTACACCATTGAACTTCTGCTCTTCACGCATTCGGCATATAAACTCCACGCATACTGGTTCGTCATACAGACATCCGGCATAATCTATTATATGTGCCTCAATAGTAGAGCCCGACATACTCTCATTCACCGTTGGACGTACTCCTATATTAACCATCGCAGCCCTGCGCACCCCGTCAGGAGTAGTGACCCATGCAGCATACACGCCCGCTCCAGGCACGGCAAGTCGCGGACTCACAGGTTGTACATTAGCCGTTGGAAATCCGATTTTTCGTCCCAATGCCTGACCATGCACCACAGTGCCATCCAATCTATAACAATAACCAAGCATCTCCGATGCACATTTCACTTGTCCAGATTCAAGAGCTTTACGAATAGAACTGGAACTCAACGGCACTCCTTGATTCGTGGTCATCTCCGGTGCTTCAATTATGGTCATACCCATCTTTGCTCCTATGGCGCGGTATGCGTCTATTCCTTCCGCACGATCTCGCCCAAACCGGTTGTTAAACCCTACAACCATCGCCTCTACACCCCAGCGCTCATGAAGCATCTCCAAAAATTTTTCAGCACTCATCCGGCTCATCCTGTGGTTGAAGTTCAGCACCACCACATCGTCCACCCCGCTGTCGGCAAGCAATTCCAACTTGCGCTCAGGCGTGGTGAGCAGCTTCGGAGCCCTTTCTGGACATACTGTGGCAAGCGGATGCTCTCCAAACGTGATCACAGCAGGACTCAAATGCATCTTCCGGCCTTGCGCACACAGAAAATCAAGCAGAAACCTGTGTCCGGTATGAACACCGTCCATCATGCCCACCGATGCTATACGCCTCTTTTTGTTATCTTTACGGCGGATTATCATCAGCTCAAATAGCCGCTGTTTTGAAGCAAAGAGTAAAATTCGTCACCAGGCTTCACAAGAATTGTATGGAAACCCAATTCGGCGGCAGCATCAAGATTGCGCTTGGAATCATCAAAGAACACTGTTTCCTCAGGTTTTATATTGAATTTCCGCTCCACAATCTCAAATATCCTTTTATCAGGCTTCATGCACCCTGCTTTATAGCTTCGCACCACATCATCAAAATAATAGCTTACATCATGTCCTTGCTTGGCAAACTCATCGGCTATCTTCATTCGCCACATTATAGGATTGGTGTTGCTCAACATATACACATTGAACCGCTTGCGGAGCTCTGCCAACTCATCAAGCCGACGCTCCGGAATACCGATAAGAAACGCATTGAAAGCCTCATTTATCTTATCATCACTCACATCAGATCCGATTATTTTGCGAATACCGTCACAAAACTGCTGCTCATTCCATTCGCCATTTTCAATTTTGGCAAACGGGCCTTTCTGAGCATATTCGCCTAAATATTCATCAGCATTGGTCATCCCTATGGACTTCATTGCCTCTACACAGTTTTCGCGGCGTATATCCATAATCACGCCACCCAAGTCAAAAAGCAAATTCTTAATCATGCTGCAAAGATAACAGCTTCTCCACAATAATTAAAAATTTTCGTGCCGCATCCAAAATTCTCCGTACATTTGCGGTATGCAAACCGTATTGTTTCATTCTACTATATTCGGGCCTATTCATTCACGACGTCTTGGCACGTCGCTTGGAGTGAACTTGTCGCCGGTTGACGGCAAGATATGCTCGTTTGACTGTGTTTATTGTGAAGCCGGGTTCAATGCCCAAGGACAAGGTAAATCCGGATTACCGTCACGAAGCACGGTGCGCGAGGAACTGGAGCACAAACTCAGTGACATGAAAGCGCATGGCGGAAGTCTGGATGTCATCACATTCTCAGGAAACGGTGAGCCGACATTACATCCTGATTTCGAAGGGATAATAGATGACACCATATCTTTGCGCAACCGATATTTTCCTGATGTGAAAATATCGGTACTCAGCAACTCCACCCGTTTGGATCGCGAAGGAGTGTGCAGAGGGCTACGCAAGGTGGACAACAATATCCTGAAACTTGATTCGGCTGTTACTGCTACCATGCGGAGCATGGACTGCCCAAATTCGCCATCCTTCACCAGTGAGGGGGTAATTGAGCAGATAGCTCAGTTCAAAGAGCAGTGTGTGGTGCAAACCATGATGCTGCGTGGCGAGCACAATGGAGTGAAGATAGACAACACCACACCGCAAGAGGTGGATGCACTCATTGCTGCCTACAAACGTATCAATCCGCGTGAAGTGATGCTCTACTCCATAGACCGCAAAACTCCTGAAGAGCGACTTGAAAAAGTGTCCAGGGAGGAATTGGAGCAAATAGCCGACAGAATAAGAGCCAACGGAATAAAAGTAGATGTGGCATGAGCGTGATTATACCCGCGCCGCTTAAAAGCGGTGACAAAATTGTGATATTGTCACCTTCCGGTGCCACAAACCATGAAAATGTGCTCAAAGCCGCAAATGTGCTTGAAGGATACGGTTATCGGGTAAATGTGTCACCGCATGCTCTTGGCCGCAACGGCACATATTCCGGAAGCTACTCCGAGAGAATCAATGATCTTACAGACGCACTTGCAGATACTGATGTAAAAGCCATATTATGCTCCAGAGGTGGATACGGAGCAGTGCATCTGTTGGAAACTCTTGACAGCCTACCGTTGCGTGACAACCCAAAATGGATTATCGGTTTCAGCGACATATCATGCCTGCACGCTTTGATGGCACGCCACAGCATAGCGAGCATCCATGCCTCTATGACCAAGCATATAGCCGCCTCCGATGGTGAGGACGAAGATACGCAGGCTCTTTTGGGTATGCTGCGCGGTGAGCGGCAACAATATCATATCACCGGACATGCATTCAACCGCTGCGGATGTGTGAGCGGCCGACTTGTGGGCGGCAACATGGCAGTGCTGTCGGGATTGATGGGTACTAAATATGATATTTATAGTCGCGGAGACATATTGTTTATAGAAGATGTCAGCGAGCCGGTGTACAAGGTGGAACGCATGATGTATCAAATGGAGTTGGCCGGTGTGTTCAATCGCATCAAAGGACTGATAGTGGGTCGCTTCACCAACTACTGCGCTGAAGCAGATGCCGAAAGCATGGAGCAGATGATACACAGAATAGTATCACCCTACAAGTTTCCGGTGGCGTTTGAAGTTCCGGTAGGACATGTGGATCATAACCTGCCACTGATGGAGAGCGGTCAGGTAACACTGGAAATAACTCCTATCGGAGTAACAATCACACAGTAGCCACAAGATAGGCCGTATATGCCACGTATCCAAGCGCGAGCACGGCACCTTCAGCACGTGTTATTTCGCGGCGATGGAAGAACCATCCAAACACGAAAAACAGTACGCTGGCCACCATAAGCACCCACAAATCTGTATGACCTATGCCATCAAACGGCAACGGATGCACCACGGCCGATGTGCCAAGCACAAACAGCACATTGAAAATATTGCTGCCTATAACATTGCCCACAGCAAGTGCGGCATGATTCTTTACAGCGGCAACAATAGATGTGGCCAATTCCGGTAACGATGTGCCCATGGCCACAATGGTAAGACCAATCACTGCGTCACTCACGCCAAGTGAGTGCGCAATGGCCGAAGCTCCATCCACAAATTTGCTACCACCCCATATCAATGCCGTCAGTCCGCCAATCACATACAGCACTGAGCGCCATATCGGCAGGCCAACGCCTCCGGTTGTTTCCGCAGGATCTGCCTCTGCGGGGTCTCGGTGTCGTGCAGACGCAAAAGTGTAACGCATGAACAGGGCAAAGAATATGAGCAGAAAAACACCGTTGACGCGACTTACCATATTCTTGGTGCCGTCAAGCACAGAAGCGTATCCCAATACCAAGAGTATGAGCGATGACAGTATCACCATAGGTATCTCCGTGGTCATGACACTTTTTTTCACAACTATAGGGCGAACCAATGCCGTAAACCCGATAATGGCAAGGATGTTGAAAATATTGCTGCCAACCACATTGCCCACAGCAAGAGGTGCGCTTCCTTGAGAAGCCGCGATTACGGATATGACAAGCTCTGGAGCCGATGTTCCGAACGCCACAACCGTAAGTCCTATTATAAGGTCAGATATACCGAATCGGCGGGCTATTGCCGATGAACCATCAGTAAGAAAACCGGCTCCACCAAGAATCAATCCCAATCCGAGCACGAGCCAAAATATATCAATCCACATAGTAAATAATATTGTTTTTATTACTAACAATCATAGAGAACCGATTGTTAGGCAAGCAAGACCAAGAAGCAGTATGCCAAGGTCAACGAGCTTGGTGCGTATACCACGTTCGTGAAGCGCCAATACTCCGTAAGCAAACGACACAAGCACACTTCCCCTGCGCATCATTGACACAATGGCTATCATGGCATCAGGTAACGACAGAGCGTAGAAATATGCCATATCCGCTGCGGTAAGGAACAGCGCTATGCAAGGTATGGACCAACGCCATGTGAACTTGCCGGCTTTGGCCCGCAAAGCCGAAGTACGCAGCAGCACTATGGTAACACCCCCCATTATCACGCATTGATACAGCGAGTACCAAGCCTGAACCTGCAAGGGCTGATAAAGATGTATCAGATATTTGTCGTAGAGTGCGCTTATGGCTCCAAGCACCGTGGCTCCGATAGACATCCATAGCCAACGAGAGTGTCGCAATGAGAATCCTTCATTGGCACCGATGCGTGATATCATGTAGAGTGACAGTATGCCAAGCAGCACCCCAGCCCATTGCCATAAGTTAAGCCTCTCTCCGAATATCAGGAGCGCTCCAATAAGCACCAGCACCGGACGAGTGGCGTTGACAGGCCCTTGAATGGTGAGAGGTAGATGCTTTATGGCAAAATAACCCAATATCCATGAACCGAGTACTATCAGCGCCTTGAGCATTATATGGGCATGTCCAACTACCGGAAGTACATCTTGATTTCCGGTGAGCGATTGTAATATCACCGGACTTAACAGTAACGAGCCGAACAGTGTATTGAGCCACAATACAACAGGTACATTATTGGCTCTGACCGACAATTTTTTGAAGATGTCGTAAAACCCTAACAAGAGGGCTGATACAGCCGCAAGCAGAATCCACATAATCAGGATGGGTTATTGAGCAATTCAGTGAACAAGTCAATATATTTTTGAGCCACGGCATCGGATGAAAACCTTTTGCGAACGGACTCATGAAGCGCGTTCCGATCCGGTTTCTGAGCCAAAGCCCACTCTATGCCTTGAGCCACACTCTTGGCATCACGATACTCGGCTATGTATCCGTCAACCATATGCTCCACAATATCATTCTGTCCTCCACGCCCGAAAGTTACCGGTAGACACCCGGCTGCTTGGCCTTCTACAAGCGTGCCCGGCAGCGTTTCATAAAGCGACGTGGAAAGCACCACCTTGGCCGAGGCATATAGCCGCTGTATTGTCAACGGATCATTGACAAGACCTATATGCGTGTATGGAAATCGGAGATTTTCAAGTGCCAATGGATTTTTGAGCGCCCCGAAAAACACAGCCTGACTTTTATTGGCAAGCAGCGGATTGTTATCAAACAGATAGTTCAAGGCTTCTATGGTGTATTCCAACCCTTTGATTGGGTCATCAAGTCGTGCCGCACCAATCAGTATCAGATTCCGGTCTGTAATTATAGTGGCAGGAAGCACCCCCGATTTTGGAGCCGTAGTGAATGAATCTATTGGAAAAGCATTAGGAATTACCCTTACATTGGTATCGCACATCAAAGAGGATGCTTTGGCTCTTTGTGCCAACCAGTTGCTTACAGCTACAAACGTAATGTGGTGCGATGCATAGAGTTTGTGTTTCTTATGCCAAACGGTGTGCGACAAATCAGTAGCCGAACTTCCGGAAAGGAACTGGCAATGACCACATTGGTGTGTGTAGCCAAGACATTCGTATGCATGATGGCATATGCCTGTGAGATTCCACATATCATGCATCACCCATACAATCGGTTTCCGTAGTGAGGCAAGTTTTCGTAAACCGCCGAACGATAATAGCCCTTGGTTGATCCACCCCAACATTACAATATCGGCATTTTGAACCACCGGATGATTGTGCAACGAAAATCCGGTGTTGGCCAATGACACTTTAAACAGATTTGCTCTGTTGAAACCGTTGGCCAATGCAATACGCATTCTTTCTGACAAAAATTTGACACCACGTATCCACCGCGAACCGATTATATGCACATTACTGTCATCACTCTGCTTGGAGTAAACCACCATTTGAGCATCAACACCATGTCGGCGCAACGCCTCCATCAATCGGAACGACACAACAGCGGCACCACCAAGGAGATCGCTATGGCTCACTATTGCAACTTTGAGAGGTGTTGTGCGATTCATTTTGAAGAAAAATTGAGATTATTGGCGTTTACAATCTGTATATCGTTGATTTTCAACCTGGCCTCAAGAAACTCTTTGAATTTTTCAGATTGAGCTTTGTCAAGAGAAGAAGAGAAACTGACAAGAGCCACATGTATGGTATCGGGCATACCACTGTTTATATCGGCAAAGACACTATGATTGATGGCAATATCTTTAACCTGCGGCCACAAAACCTTGATTTCCGGAGCTATTGTAGTGCCGGCTGCCTGTGCGGCTCGTGTTTCGGCCACAATGAGACGAAGAGAGTCAATAGAAGCTTGTTGGCGCGAAATGGTAGCCTGAGCCAGCATGTACACATCTTTCACACTGGAATCTTCGGATGGTGCTGTGTCAGCACCGCCCTGCACAAAAGCAAGTTTAGTGCCTTCAAGACCATAGAAACGCAGACGCGGAGCAAGAGCAAGTTCAAGCGAATCGGTAGGCAATGTTTTACCGATCAAAGTGATTCGTATCACCTTTTGACCATCTACTGTTTGTGTTTGCGTGTTCACCACTTGCGTGTCAGGCCAATGGCATTCATCACTGACAAAACTGTTGACCTGCATATTGTATTTGTTGGTCTGAAGCATACGATATGTGAGGTATATGCTTGGAAGCATAGTGAGTATTGCCAATGAGTAAACAATTTTGCGAACCTTGTGGGCCCGAGTATTGCTGGATGTAGGAGATCCCTTATATCCAAGGAGTTTTACACCGATGAATGTGGCAAACGCTATGTAAATAGAGTTGATGAGAAAAAGGTAGAACGCACCGAAGAAATAATTGAGCTGCCATGTTGCCAAACCATATCCGGCCGTGCACAACGGCGGCATCAACGCAGTGGCAATTGCCACACCAGGAATCACATTGCCTTTATTGCGGCTGCCGAGTGCTATTATACCGGCACCACCGCCCACAAACCCTATGAGCACATCATAGATTGTGGGTGAAGTACGCGCCAAAAGTTCGCTGTGCCCCTCATTGACCGGTGATATGAGAAAATATACCGTGGACGCTATAACCGAAAAAACAGTGGCCATGCCAAGGTTTCGCAAACAGCGCTTTATCAAGTCAAAATCGTGTACTCCCACGCCCAGCCCGATACCGATGATAGGTCCCATGAGCGGGGATATTAACATTGCTCCGATTATAACCGCAGTGGAGTTGGTGTTCAATCCCAGCGAAGCTATTAGTATGGCCAGTATCAGGATTATGATATTGGTGCCGCGAAACGACACACCATCGCGAATGGATTTCTCCGCTTCGGCTTGTGGCACAAGGTCAGGAGCCAGTGTAAAGTAGTTTTTGAAGAAGTTGGCCACCTTGATAGGCAAATCAGCTTTCATGTCTACAATCGTTTTGGAATAAGGTTTTTAATTGATATTCTTTGGTGTTTTAGAGCAAACCATATATACACAGCAAGCAGTGGCGTGCGGATGGCCATATCTATCCAATGGTGCCCGGTAGCAATGAACGTGCCCAATACCCACATGGCCATAGCAACCAAAAAGTAGAGAGCCAGCCTTAGCACATCATAGTCTATTGGATGACAGATCCTGCCTACCAGCCAACTGGCTATCATCATGAGCCCATAACAAGCCAACGCCGCCCATGCGCACCCCATATAGCCGATGTGCGGCACAAGCAGGATGTTGACAGTCAAGGTCACAACAAGTCCGCCAAGTGAAAATATCATACCCCAATAGGTGCGGTCAGTGAGTTTGTACCACAACGACAGATTGAAGAACACTCCAAAAAAGAATTCAGCAATCATAATCACAGGCACCACCTTCAATCCTGAAAAATAGTGAGGTGATATGAAATAGCGGAGCACCGGCAGATAAAACATCACACCGAGAAATATTACCATGGAAAATATCACAAAGTAAGTCATGGCATCACGAAACGCACGAAGCTTGTCATCGCCCTGCTGTTTGTTTTGTGCAAAAATAAACGGCTCATAAGCGAATCTGAACGCCTGAATAAACATGACCATGACTATGGCTATCTTGTAGTTGGCACCATAAATACCGAGTTGGGTCATTGCATCGACATGGTCAGGAACGAGCCATGGAAGCAAAATCTTGTCAATGGTCTGATTCATTATACCGGCTATCCCAAGCACAAGTAACGGAAGTGAATAAACAAGTATTTCACGCCACAAGGATTTGTTGAACACCCATTTGAAACCACGAAGCTGGGGTATGAGCAATAGCAACGTAAGCACAGAGCTGACAAGGTTGGCTGCGAAGATATAGCCTATACCGAACTCCGGATTGTAACACCAGCTTACAAGCGATGGAGCATGTGTCATAAGCCAGGGACACAAGAGTATGAAGAACAGGTTCAACCCTATGTTGACCGCAATATTGATAAGCTTGACAGTGGCGAATCTTATGGGCAGATGCTTATATCTCAAAAATGAGAACGGCAGACATGTGAACGCGTCTATGGCCACAGCAAGAGCCATCATCCACACATATTCAGTATGCGAACCACATTGCATAGCCTCGCTCACCTGCGGCAAAAAAGCAAGAATCAACACCATGAAAAGTGTGGAGCTGATGGCAAGCGATATCAATGCGGTGGAGTACACCTCCATCGGCTTTTTGTAGCGTTCGTGGTTGGCAAACCTGAAAAAACCGGTTTCCATGCCGTAAGTGAGCACTATAAGCGCCAACGCCACAATGGAGTATACATATGTGACCACACCATACTCAGCCGCCACGAACTTTATGGTATACAGTGGCACCAAACACCAGTTTAGAAAGCGTCCAATGATACTGCTGAGTCCGTAAACAGCAGTGTCCTTTGCAAGACTTTTAATAGCTCCCATAAATGAAAAATGCGTGTGTTGTAGGTTAAAACAAACTCGGTTGCCCATCGGAACGCATCTGTCCCAAATGTGTGTAGGCAAGTTCGGTCACTTCACGACCTCGCGGTGTACGTTTTATAAAGCCCTCCTTGATAAGATACGGCTCATACACCTCCTCAATTGTGCCAGGATCTTCACCCAGAGCTGTGGCTATTGTGTTGATTCCCACCGGTCCTCCTTGGAATTTAGTGATTATGGTGGTGAGAATCTTGTTGTCGATTTCGTCAAGACCATAACGGTCAATATTAAGTGCTTCAAGAGCGAAACGCGCTATCTCAGGCTCTATGGTACCGTTGCCCTTGACTTGGGCAAAGTCGCGCACCCGGCGCAGCAAAGCATTGGCAATACGCGGAGTGCCTCGGGAGCACATGGCTATTTCGTGAGCGGCCGGCGCAGTACATTTCACGCCCAGCAGAGAGGCACTGCGCAATATGATTCGCTCCAGCACAGGGTGGTCGTAGTATTCCAAATGACAATTGATACCGAAACGCGCTCGCAACGGACTGGTCAACAATCCACTGCGGGTAGTAGCACCAACAAGTGTGAACGGTGACAGAGTCAGCTGTACGCTTCTGGCTCCCGGCCCTTTGTCTATCATTATATCTATTCGATAATCCTCCATAGCCGAATACAGATACTCTTCCACTACTGGGCTAAGGCGATGTATCTCATCAATAAACAGCACATCGTTCTCCTCAAGCGATGTAAGAATACCGGCCAAATCGCCTGGTTTGTCAAGCACAGGGCCGGATGTGACCTTGAATCCCACTCCAAGTTCATTGGCCACGATACCGGCCAATGTGGTTTTACCGAGACCGGGAGGGCCGAAAAGCAGAATATGGTCCAACGCCTCTCCGCGCATGCGCGCTGCCGTGACAAAAACCTTGAGGTTTTCCACGATTTTGTCCTGCCCGCTGAACGAATCAAACTGACTTGGGCGCAAAGCTCTCTCCAGGTCGCGCTCATTGTCGGGCATAACAGAGCCGGAAGCTTGTCTTATATTGAAATCTTCAGTCATTGAATCAATTGCATTACTTTGTCTGTGATGGTTTGCGGCGAAATAGAACGCATGCAACGAAAATCGCCAAGATAACATTCCTTGTTGCCGAAAACCGAGCATGGACGGCACGGAATATTGAGCTGCACGGCAAGGTCAGGATTCTGATGCCATCCGCTGAACCCACAATAAGGGTGAGTGGCACCCCAAACGCTAACCACCGGTGTGTTGACCAATGAAGCCATATGCATATTGGCCGAATCCATTGACACCATGACATCAAGCCAGCTCATTAGCGACAACTCTACAGCAAAACCGTGACGCTGTTCGGCTATTGATTTTGTATGTGGTATCTCTCGTGCCCATTCAGCAAGCACTGCTCTCTCTGATTCACCACCTCCGAACAGAAATATCTTTACCCCAGGGATCTGTGACATCTGCATTACAGCCTGCCTCATCATGTTCTGAGGGTATATCTTGCCGGGATGGGCGGCAAACGGAGCCACACCTATCCACACTTCACCATCATTCTTGGATTGTGTGATGTGTGAAAACAATTGCGGGTCACCGCATTCGGTTCCGTATATTGAGCGAAACGAAGTGTCAACCTCAAGTCCAAGCCTATGGAATACATCCATATAGCGCTCGGTGCTTTCTTCCAATGGTTCAAGCACCTTGTCATTGCGGCGGGTCAGCATCTTTTTGTCAGCTCGCCCTTTGTCTATCCTGGCAGCTTCCACACCACGAAGTCGGCAAAAGATGTCAATCATTCGTGTGCGGAGCACATCATGCAGATCAGCAAACGCGTCAATACTATATTGTTGACGAAGTTCCGAGAACAATCGTCTTAGACCATTGACACCAGAGTATTCATTTTTCACATCCGCACCTACCACCACAAGATTTTTCGGAGGATTTATGAAAAGTCCTGTGACAGGCGGCTTTGTGACAAATACAAAACGGACATCAGGATTTGCACGGCATGCGCCATATACCACCGGCAATGCCATACACACATCACCAAGTGCTGAAAAACGCGCCACGAGAACATTCTCGGGACGCGCTGTAGAAGTTTTGAAAAAACTATTTACCTCCATACAGCACCGGATTGGTGTCGGGATCGTTGTACATTTTCATTTGTCTGTAGACTTTCATATACTTGCGTCCGGCCTCTATATCCGTTAGCAGTGTGTCAATAGCCTGCGTGAGATCCACACGCTGCTCCAACAGCACAGCGAGTTTGGCTCTGCATCGGGCTATATGTTCCTGAGATGCATCCACGCGCTCTGTTTCGGCCATCATATGATAAATCTTAAGAGCAAGTATCGAGAGCCTGTCAATGGCCCACGCAGGGCTTTCAGTGTTGATGGTAGCATCTGGCAACGGTTTGACATCAGCGTATTTGGAGCGGAAATATGTGTCAAGCTCCTCCACACAGTCGGTGCGACGCTGATTTGAATCATCAATAGTGCGTTTTAACCCCAAAGCCTTTACAGGGTCAATATTGATGTCACGGATTATGTCCTCCATATGCCATTGAGCGGCATCAATCCAGTTTTTGTGAAACAAGATGTGTTCAATAGTTCCTTCCTGATACGGATTGGCCTCAGGAGCATCAATGGAGTCTGTTATATGATAGCATCGTGTGCTTTCGTTGAATATATCGTTGCAATGTTGAGCAAATGAATTCATAGATAGTCAGGTGTTTATTGTTATTACTTGGTACCCGGACGCGGTGTTTTGTTGGGCTCCTTGTCGCGGTAGCGAGCCAGATTGTCATACAGTTTTGCAAGGTCTATCTGACCGGCGTTGGCCATTTTTTTGAGTTCGCGCTCGTTGGCCTTTTGCGTTCCTGTGCCAATAGAGCTCCAGGCAGTTTCCACCATTTTGATTGCCGCGGCATTGGTTGCTCGTCCCGGAGTGGCAAAATATTCGCTTGAAGCAACAGCTTGGATATTACCGGATGTTATTGCATCATATAGCGCACGGTATTTGTCGGATTTCAAGTCACTGCGCTTCCATACTTTAGATTTGTTGAGATACGCAATATCCGCCGATTCCGCCTCAGGATTTGCAGCTATTGTATTTGACTCCTTATTTTCCGATACCTGAGATTCTGTGTCTTTGGCATCATAAGGCTGTACATGATTAGCCGGAGTTACAGTATCCACACGTTCCGACAGAATACTTGCAGCAGTATCTATTGGCTGATCATCTTCACTTGAGTTTCCAAATACTCTTGGCAAATACCATACAAGAGCACCGGCCACTGCCAAAGACAACACAATGCCTACAATCATAAGAATGCGTTTTGAGCGTTGTTTTGACGACTCTTCGTCAAAATAATCCTCAACATCATCTGTGGCATCGGTTATTTCCGGCTGGATTGGTTTTTGCGGTTCCGGCTCCGGTTCGGGTTCTGTTATTATCACCGGTTTTTCTTCAATCTTAACTGGCTCAGAAACCGGAGTTGGCTTTACAACAGTCTGCATCTCCGACACCGTCATATCCACATTGTAGGTTTCAGCCCCGGGTGAAGCAAGCTTATGAGCACGGAAACCATGGAAGTTACCCGCACGAAGCTGACAATATTCAGGAGAGCTTTTGCCTACGGCTATGCGCTGCTCTATGACACGCGAATCGCTGAAATTCAAGCGCAGAAGCACACTGCTCTCTTCTTGCTCCAAAGAAAACTCAAGAGGCTTGTCCGAGGATATCTGATCAGGAGTGATTATGCTGTTGGCGGCAATGAAATTGGTGGACGAAACACTGAGGCTTGCGGATCCTGATGGGTGGAAATCTGTGCTACGGAAAACAATCCTGTCACCATCCATATCGGCAGGATGACCGTTAACAGAGATAGCAAACTGCCGCACAGGCGTGCCGTCAGGCATAGTAACCCGGCAAGGACATGGATTGGAACGGAAATCAATACCGGCGTGCAAAGCATCCTTCACCACCAAAGCTGGCCCCTGTATTGACGCATAACAGTTAGGTTCATCAGGTGTAAAGGTTACATCCACCGGCTGAAAATACTGTTTGGTGTATGTGAGCGTGAGAGGTTTGTCGGCCGAGGCAAACTCATTGGGAGAAGTGACGCCTTTAGGACACACAACAGCGAGCAATGGCTCCGGAAGCCCTTGCAAACGCGTGTGATTGTCGTTCAACGGCACTATTGTGGCCGGAATCACCACAACATTCGCATAGTCGTTGTATTGTGGCTGACGCGGAAATGTGAGTATGCGATTCAATTCTGTTGGCGACACATACGTGCGGTAACAGAAATCGGATTTGTCATTGTCTGTGACCGGATAGGGTCGACGCAACGGCGATGCGGGAAATCCTATGGCCCGGATCAAATGATTAACGGTCGGTTCCGACAATCGGTCGGTCTCACCCAACTGACTGAGCAACTCGGTGAGAAGTTTGACTATCAAGCGCCCCGGCAACAAAACATCACTGTCAATAGATACAGTGACAGCCAAAACCGGAGCTGATTTGGCATCGGCATGAAGCAAAGTGTAAATCAGCTTGTTGTGCCTATGACTGATAACATAGCCGGTTGAGAAGTTGGCAAACTGCTCGGTGATATTGCGTCCGTCAATAGCGGGAATGCGGGCGGCAGCGCCTTGCGGACAAGTGAACATGGTGACCATAGAGCCTCCATGATCATATCGCACGGCTATGTCTATATATGGAAATTCTGCACTCATTTTTCTACAGATAGGGTATTAGATGCAAATGTACATAAAAATCCCGATACCGCGCAACAAAAAAATGCAGGGCTTCTATGCGGTCAAATAGTGCCGAGTTCCACAGCACAAGCCACACGCTCTATGATAGCATCCTTACGATCTTTTTCCGGACGGAAATCACCTTTGAGATTCACTCCGAAAAAGCGGCCGAATGTTTGCCAGAAACCGGCACGGAACGAACCGAGAAACGCTTTGATTATAGAGTAGCTGTTTTGGTTTGTTTCCCGCTTGATGAGCTTAATGAGCATTTGAGCCTGAGACTTGGTGAATTTTTTGAGCACAGGCTTGTACTGGTTGAAAATGGCCGTTTCCATAGCTTTGAGATAATCCTCGCGCTCTTTTTGTGTAGGAAAGGTTTCAATATACTCATATGTTTCAAGCAAAGTGGCACATATGAGTTTGGCATATGGAAGAGTTTTTTTCACATCCCTCACAGTGCGCCAGTAAAATTCCTCCTCCTTTTTGTTTTTGAACTTCAACGGAGGATACACCACCACATCATTAAGCACAATCATTTTCACCTCCTCGCTGTCAATCTCGGTATAATAGTAACCTTTAGCACCGGGTATACGCCCAGTGCCGACCTCGTCCGGGAGAGCGGGAGATTGCACCTGCGCCGGCGCAACAAAAGCCACCAGGCAGAATATTAGGCTTAATGTCAGGCGATGAATAGTCATATATCATATTAACGCCCGTAATGGCAATTTGTTATATCACAATTTGCCGTGTGATGGCGGATAGTCAAGGGTATAGTGCAGGCCACGGGATTCATGACGCTCCTTGGCCTGACGCATTATAAGATAGCCCACATTGATGATATTGCGGAGTTCACATATTTCGCGAGATGCTTTTGAGCATTTGAAAAGACGCTCGGTTTCCTCATATAGTATGTCAAGGCGGTTCCACGCGCGATCCAATCGTAGATTACTGCGCACAATGCCCACATACGCACTCATGATTTGTCCCACCTCCTTGATACTTTGCGTTATGAGCACCATTTCTTCCGGATGGCGTGTACCCTCATCGTTCCAATCTGGCACATCCTGACGCAGTTCATAACTATGGGAGTGAGCCAACGCATGATTGGCCGCGGCATCAGCATACACCACAGCCTCAATCAAAGAGTTTGAAGCAAGGCGGTTACCACCGTGGAGCCCGGTGCAAGAGCACTCGCCCACGGCATATAGGCGATGTATTGAGGACTCACCGTTAGTGTCCACCTTGATGCCACCGCAAAGATAGTGTGCGGCAGGAGCCACAGGGATATACTCTTTGGTAATGTCGATACCGAGGCTCAGACATTTGGCATATATATTGGGGAAATGTTTTTTAGTTTCCTCAGGATCCTTGTGTGTCACATCAAGATACACATGATCGTCGCCATGAAGTTTCATCTCCGAGTCTATGGCACGAGCCACAATGTCGCGTGGCGCGAGCGACAGACGCGAATCGTAATTCTGCATAAACTCCTCGCCCTTGAGATTGCGCAACACCGCCCCATATCCGCGCATGGCCTCTGTGATAAGAAACGATGGTCTGTCACCGGGATGGAAAAGCGCCGTGGGATGAAACTGTATGAACTCCATATCGCTCACGGTACCTTTGGCGCGATACACCATAGCTATGCCGTCGCCGGTGGCCACAAGAGGATTGGTTGTGGTAGTGTATACAGCACCCGCACCACCGGTGGCCATGAGTGTGACACGAGCCAGAAATTTGTCCACACAGCCGTTGTCAAGATTGAGCACATATGCACCGTAACAAGTGATGTCAGGAGTGCGTCGTGTCACAATCTTGCCAAGATGGTGCTGCGTGATTATCTCTATAGCAAAATGATGCTCAAATATAGTGATATTGGGGTTTGAGCGAACGGCTCGTATAAGGCTCTGCTGAATTTCAAAACCGGTGTTGTCGGCATGGTGAAGTATACGGAATTCGCTGTGTCCTCCCTCACGGTGAAGATCAAACGAACCATCCTCGTTTTTATCAAAATCCACCCCCCACTGCAGAAGCTGGCGAATTTGTTCAGGTGCGTTTGTCACCACTTTTTCCACGGCCGCAGAATCAGAAAGCCAATCGCCTGCCACCATAGTATCGTGGATATGTTTTTGAAAATCATCCACTTCAAGGTTTGTGACCGAAGCCACACCACCCTGGGCAAGAGCCGTGTTGGCTTCATCAAGAGTGGTTTTGCACACCAAAGCCACTTTGCCGCCTTGGGCGGCAACTTTCAGAGCAAAGCTCATTCCTGCAATGCCTGAACCAATGACAAGATAATCAAATTCGTGAGTCATAATGAGGGAGAAGGGAGGGGATAAGCGAGGAATTATTTTTTTGTTACATTGACTTTGATTGTGGGAGGGAGAGTGGCCTCGCGTTCAGCCACGGCATCGGTCACCTCATGCGCCAGATGCATGAACGCATGAGCAGTAAGAGTATCAGCCAAAGCTATGGGCTGACCACCATCGCCGCCATCGCATATGCCTTGAACCAAAGGTATTTGCGCCAGCAAACGCACGCCAAGTTCGTTGGCGAGCTTCACCGCGCCCTCGCGGCCAAACAGATAATAGCGTTCATCGGGATGCTTCTCTGGTGTGAACCACGCCATGTTTTCCACCAGTCCGAGTATAGGCACATTGACCTTCTCGCCAGTGAACATGGCAATACCCTTGCGGGCATCGGCCAACGCCACCTCCTGAGGAGTGCTCACTATCACCACACCGGTGATAGGAAGCGTCTGCACAAGAGTAAGATGTATATCGGATGTGCCCGGAGGCATATCTATCAGGAAATAGTCAAGTTCGCCCCAATCCGCCTCTTCAATGAGCTGACGCAGAGCGTTCGATGCCATTGAGCCGCGCCACAGCACAGGGCTGTTCTTGTCCACAAGAAAACCTATTGACAGAAGTTTCACACCGTAGCGCTCTGTAGGGATAATCAACTGTCGGCCGTTGACCTCGTGCATATACAGCTGCTCATCCTCCAGCCCGAACATCTTAGGCATGCTGGGACCGAAGATATCGGCATCAAGCAGCCCCACTTTGTAACCTTCGCGAGCCAAAGCCACGGCAAGATTGGAAGCAACAGTGGATTTACCCACACCACCTTTGCCCGACGACACACCTATGATATGCTTCACACCCGGAAGCACCTGCGGTTTCTCCTGCGATCTGATTTCGGGTACCTTGGTGTGTACGGTTACATTCACCTCCGGTGATATATAGGTATGTATAGCCGTTTCAGCAGCCTTGACAAGCGATTTTAAAAACGGATCGGTAGGTTTGGCAAATACCAACGAGAATTCTACTGAAGAACCTGAGATACGTATGTCGTCCTCTACCATATCAAGCGTCACGATATCCTTACCGTTGCCGGGGTATCGCACATTGCGCAGAGCATCAAGAATAAGGTTGGGATATAGGGTTTCCATATGGATCGGATAGTTTTTATTTGTTAGAGTCCTTTGGGGTAACGGTGGGATTGCAAAGCCACGGACATTGGATTTCGCCACGCGAATAGCTTCGGTAAGTATCGTGCTCTATCTCCACCTCCGGTTCGCACAATTCTCCCTCAGCCGGCAATTGGAGCGCGAGATACTTTATGGTGAGACCCCGGTCAAGCCATTGCTGCTCATAATGAGTGCGTATGCCCAATATGGGGTTTCCATCATGGGTTTGATACAGATCCTTGGTGTCCTCAAGCATGGGAAGCGAGTTGACAAGAGCCATTTCGCGTGTATATGTGTAGAGAAACGGACTGTCAGTCTTAAGATGTATCACCCCGCCCGGTTTTAGGATCGTGCGGTAAAGCTGCATGAACCTTGTGGAAGTGAGCCTCTTGCGCACTTTTTTCATTTGCGGGTCGGGAAAAGTGATCCATATCTCGCTCACCTCGCCGGGAGCAAAAAAGTGGCTCAGAAGCTCAATGTCTGTGCGCAGAAAAGCCACATTGTTCAGTCCTTGCTCACGCACACGGCAGGCTCCTGTCCACATGCGCGCGCCCTTTATATCAATGCCTATGAAATTTTTATCGGGGTGCTGCATAGCGAGCCCCACGGTGTATTCTCCTTTGCCGCATCCGAGTTCCAGCACTATCGGATTGGTATTGTGGAAAAAATCGGAATGCCAGGCGTTGCGATATGGAAAGTTCCCTTTTTGCAGTTCGCCAAAAGGATATTGGAGCACAAAATCCATAGTGCTCATGTCGGAGAATTTCTTGAGTTTGTTTTTGCCCATAAGCAGAGATAAATAAACTGAAATCTATGACGCAAAAGTAATAAAAATCCCGGAGTTTTTATGCTCCGGGATTATATTTGAATATTGAACCGTAAATATTTATACAGTAAGAATCTCTTTCTCCTTGGCGGCGAAAAGATCGTCAATTTTCTTGAGATATTTATCATGAAGCTTCTGAGCAGTTGCCTCGGCATCTTTTTCAGTATCCTCGGGCAAACCCTGCTTGATAGCTTTTTTGAGTCCGTCAATAGCCTCGCGACGAGCGTTGCGCACTGACACCTTGGCTGTTTCGGCCTCGGCCTTGCTCTGCTTCACAAGGTTTTTACGACGCTCTTCTGTCAACGGCGGTATGCTCAGGCGAATCACTTCACCATTGTTTTCGGGAGTGATGCCGAGTTCGGAATTGATAATAGCCTTCTCAATCTCCTTGAACATCGGTTTTTCCCACGGAGTGATAGTTATGGTGCGGGCATCGGGCACCGACACATTGGCCACATTTGATATGGGCACTGCGCTACCGTAATATTCCACGCGTATACCGTCAATGATTTTGGGGTTTGCTTTACCGGCACGGATGTGGGCAAGAGCCTCGTCCAGATAAGCCACGGCAAGTTCCATTTTTTCCTCGGCGGGATTCAGATAATCTTTAACGTCCATATTGTAATGTTTTTTGATTAATATACTAATGTGCCTATGGATTCACCGGCAAGCACTTTGGCAAGATTGCCGCGAGTGTCCATGTCAAACACCACGATGGGCATTTTGTTCTCCTTGCACAGAGCCGTAGCCGTGAGATCCATCACTTTGAGACCTCTGGTATAGACCTCATCATATGTGATTTCGGTAAATTTCACCGCATTGGGATCTTTTTCAGGATCCGCGGTATATATGCCGTCCACACGAGTGCCTTTGAGCATCACATCGGCCTCCACCTCCACGGCACGCAGGGCACTGCCAGTGTCGGTAGTGAAGAACGGATTGCCGGTGCCTCCTGATATTATTGCCACAGTGCCGGCGTTGAGAGTTTCTATGGCGCGCCACTTGCTGTAATGCTCGCCTATCGGAAACATATTGATTGCGGTAAACACTTTTGCTGGCTGTCCCACCACTTCAAGCGCCGAACTCAGGGCAAGAGAGTTGATAACGGTGGCAAGCATGCCCATCTGGTCACCTTTCACACGGTCAAACCCCTTGGATGCGCCCTGAAGACCACGGAATATATTTCCGCCACCTATCACTATGGCCACTTGCACACCGCTCTTCACGGCTTGCGCTATCTGCTCTGCATAATCGGCAAGACGCTTGGTGTCAATACCGTAATGCTGCTCGCCCATCAGCGACTCGCCGCTGAGTTTTAATAGTACACGATTGTATTTTGTTCTCATTGGTTAACACGTTTGATTAAGAAAATTTCTGTGGGGAAGTGGTCGGAATAGCCGTTGAGCCATCGGCCGGCCGAGAAAGTGCGCAGAGGCTGGTCGCTGTTGTCCTGACGCAGAAAGTTGAAATTGTTGACCTTGCATTTCCAGTATTCAAGACCTGAGGGAGCACCGTTTTCCTTCAAGACTGTGCCGCCCACGATTATTTGGTCAAACAGGTTCCATGCACCCTTGTAGGCAAGAGTGCCTATACCCTTGTCAATCATTTTCCACCACGGATTATAGAATCCATGACTCTCCACTTTTTTGGCGTCTTTGAGGGCACCGAGCACCTTGGCACACGACTTGTCCTGAGGGTCGTCATTAAGGTCACCCATTATCAACACAGCCTGATTGGGATCCACGGCCCATACGCTGTCGGCAATATGCTTGCTCAGAGCCGCAGCGGCCTCACGCAGATGCGACGACTGTTCCTGTCCGCCCAGGCGCGACGGCCAGTGGTTGACAATAATGCTGATGCGCTGTCCACCGAGGAGACCGGTAACACACATTTGGTCACGGGTACGGAAATTCTCAAACCCTTCGCGATTGATTTTGAGAGTGTGATTTGTCACATTTTCCACCTTGAAAAGACGGGGGTTGTAAAGCAGACCCACATCAACACCACGACGGTCGGGTGAATCGTGATGCACCACCTGAAGCATGGATTTACGTATCGCAGGCTCCTTCACAAGATCATCAAGCACTGACTTGTTTTCAATCTCCGACACACCAATTATAGCCGGGCCCATAGGCGTGGTTTCGGTCTTCATGGCCTCTATGGCGCGAGCCAGGTTCTGGAGCTTGGCGCGATACTTGCGTCCGTCCCATTGGCGCGAACCGGCGGGAGAGAACTCCAAATCGTAGTTGCCATTGTTGTTGATGGTGTCAAAGAGGTTTTCAAGATTGTAAAAAGCCACACCATACACAGCCACTTTGCCTTGGGCGTGAGAGTTAGCCGGCATGCATAGCGACATGACCATGCAAATCGGCAATAGAAATCGGGTTATGAGTTTCATTTGCAATAAATGGTTAGATTTTCAGCTTGATTGAAAAATTGCGTAAATATAACCATAATTACTGATACTATCCCCAAAATACGCACTGTTTCTATTTAACTTATGTACGTTTTGATAACATGCCATAAAAAACAAGAAAGGCGGCCCCGATATCGGGGCCGCCTGATTATAGAGGGATTAAGTTATCAGAATTTGATGAACTTGAGAGTGTAAGCCTGACCGTTGGCAGATGCCTTGGCCACGTAAACACCCTTCACGAGGTTCTCAACATTGAGTTCGTTGCCTTCTGCCACAACGATCACACGACCGTTGATGTCAACAACCTCGATCTTGGCACCTTCACCGGCCACGGTGAGAACACCGTTGTTGAAGCTGATAGCATTTTCACCATCGGCAATCACACCGTAGATACCGCCAAGAAGAGTTTCGGTAACAACCATTTCGTGGTTTTCATAAACCGGACCAATGTAGTAGATGTACTCACCGTCCATGTCAAGAAGTTCATCTTTAACAGAGCTGCCGTTATCGGTAACATTGTCAATATCGTTCTCAACATCGGTCAACGGAGGCATGATAGCGAATACCACAGAAGTACCTTCGTTTACAAATGCGCCGTCTTCATCTTCGTAGCTCAAACGGTTGTTGTTATTGTCGCGGAACTCACCATAGAAGCTGTCCTCAGAGATACCGTTAGGATTAATTACAGTAAGATGATAAACAGAAGCAACATTTACTTCAAGCACAGCATCCTTGGTAACGGTAAAGGCATATTTACCTTCGTCATCACCAAGAACCTCAATACCGTCGTAAGTCACAGATGTGATATTCTTGCCCTCTGGAGCGCTGATAGTCACAATCACTCGGGTGCCCTCAAGCACAGCGTTAAGGTCAACATCGCCGGCATCAACAGTAGCGCCGTTGGCCACTACAGTCACCTTGTAGGAAGGAATATCCTCGATGTTCACTTTAAGAGTACCGTCGGCATTCACGGTTACAACATATTTACCATCCTCGTTTGCAGTAACAACCTCGTCATTGTAAGTCACGTTGACAAGGCGTTTGCCTTCCGGAATGTTTGTAACAGTGAAGCTAACCACTGTGTTTTCCTCAATGTTGGTAAGGTCTTCAACACTGGAAGTAACGGTAGCACCGTTGTCAACAACAGTTACAGAGTAGTTCTTGAATGCTTCACCGATTTCAAGGCTGATTTCAGTATTGCCATTGAAGCGGAGAGCTTCAGGAAGCTCGAATGTACGATACTGGGTAGTTTCGCCATCAGTGGTAACATTGATGAAGCGGATAACCTCGTTTGTACCGGTAGAGGTAGTCTCAATGCTGTACTTGCTGTAGAGAGAAGCTACATCGCCTACTTCTTCGCCTTCGGCATTAACAGCCTTGACGCTGAATCCTTCCTGAGTGGGCTGAGTCACTGCCACAGTCACTTTCTTCAGGCTGCGGTAATCATTGTCAACAGCGGGCACTACTTCAGTCTGATTGGTAAACTTGGGCGACCAGCCTTCAACTACATATTTACCGCTCAGAACCACAGCATAGTTATCTGCATAGCCATTGCCGAGGTTGCGGAGACGAGTAGTGGAACCATCAACCATTTCACCGGCCTTGTAGTAAGCCACGAGAGCTTCGGGTGCTTCAGTCAACTGGAAGTTGTAGCTGTCCTTGATCTCCTCGTCTGTAAGAGCTTTGTTCCAAAGCTGAACTTCGGTGAATGCTACAGAGCAGCCCATATCGCTGATAAAGAACTTGGAAGCATCAGGAAGAAGACCGATACCATAATCGGTAGCGTAGCTTGCCACCTGCTTGCCGTCTTTGTAGAGTTTTACAATACTGTTGTCCTGATCGGCAACCAAAGTCACAAACATCCATTCGTTGGTATTAGCCACGTTGTCTGCATATGTAACCTCACTTTGTTTTATGTCAGCGAAATTATCAATAGTCTTGGCGTTGCGGCCACGGAGAATCAACTTGCCGCCCTGGAGATCCACGCGGAATCCGGCAATAGCATCAGAGAATGCGCTCTGGATATTACCCAGCACATAACCCTCGCTCTTCACATTAACCCAAGCGGAGTAAGTGAAGTTACGGCTACGTTTGTCATTACTATCGTTCTTACCGTTGGTGTGTGAACCGAGAGGAGCGTCATCAAAACGGAATGAGTAATATGTGCCATCAGATTCCTTGGCAGGAAGAAGTATTGACTGACCATCTTCAACATCCTTATCAGCAAGTGTGATAACGAGTGTGGATGCTTCGGTAACAGTGATAGTGTACTTGCCGGCAACAGACTGGATAGCTTGGCCATTGTAAACCACAGATACCACTACCTTGCCTTCGGGAACATTAACAGAGAATGAGAGTTCGCTGCCTTCATATACATTTTCAGTATCTACTTCGCCATCAAATTCCACTGTAGCTTCACCGGCCTCGATAGTAAGAGCGTAAGTAGGTATTTCAACAGTGTTGATGCTCAATGTAGCGTTGCTTTCAACAGTCACGCTATATTTGCCGTCGGTAGCCTCAAGAACAGTGGCTTCTGCATCGCCTTCAGCCTGATAGGTCACAGACTCAAGTCTCTTACCTGCGGGTATGTCGCTTACTGTGAACTTAACCACGCTACCACCGAGTATTTCGTCTGTGTTGATTTCACCGTCAAAAGTCACGGTAGCGTTAGCTTCGTTAACCACTGTGAGTTTGTATGTACCGGTAGAAGCTGTCAGGTTGAGACTGATGTTCATGCCGTCTTCAGCATAGAGAGTTTCGTTGAGAGCATGCTCAGTGCTTTCTTCACCATTGGTCACAACCACATTGTTTACCACATAACCTTGAGCGATAGTGGGAACAACTGTGAGTTTGGTGAAGAGTTCTACGGGTTCTTCGCCAAGTTCAGCACCATTGGCCATTACTTTAAACGAGCAACCTTCCTCAGAGGGCTGGGTTGTGGTAACAGTAGCAGTACCGAGCACACGATCTTCGTCCACAACCTCAATGGTCTGGGCAACAGGACTGCCCATTATAGGCAACCAGCTGGGTTGAGAGATTTGAGTACCGCCGAGAAGTTCACCTACAACATCAGCATAACCGTTGCCAAGGTTGCGGAGTCCTTTACCGGTTTCTGTCAGTTCGTTAGCCTTGAAGTAAGCAACGAGATTGGCTGGAGTTTCAGTGAAATGGAGGTTATAGCTATCCTTGAGCTCGCTTGCAGTCAATGCCTTGTTCCAAAGTTGAACTTCTGTGAACTGCACGGACGAACCGTTGTCGCCGATATAGAAATTAGCTTCATCGGGAGCAAAACCAAAGCCTTCGGGAGCATCAATGCTTGAAATCTCTTTGCCATTCTTGTAAAGAGTGATTTTCTTGGCTTCAAAATCAGAAACTACAGACACAAACACCCATTCGTCAGCGGCGGTGCCTGCATCAGTAGAAGCTGAACCAACTTTTACTGGAACACTTTCACCTTCGGCAATACGTGATTTGAATGTAAGTTTGCCATCACTATCAAGACCTACCCAAAACAAACCATCGTTGTCACGCCAGCCAGCCGGCATTGCACCCATAAATTTGTTTGTTGTGTAGTTCTTCAATTTTATCCAAGCCGAGTAAGTGAAGTTCTTACTACGGTTGTCTCCAGAAGTGTTTCCGTTGGTGTGCTCACCAAGAGGTGCGTCATCAAAGCGGAATGAATAGATAGTACTACCGTTCTTGGCAGGTACAATAATTGACTTGCCGGGCTCAACTACAACTGGTTCGTCTTCCACCACCATTTCCAAGGTAGCATCCTCGGTGAGTGTGAAATTGAACACATTCTCGCCTTCAAGCACAACGTCATTGAGGCGAACCTCCTTAAGCAACTTGCCTTCGGGAACCTCCATAATGCCGAGTGTGAGATTTGTGTTTGCAGCAATTGCAGTGAAATCCTCAATGGTATCATATGTATCAGCATTGGCAAGGATGTATTCACAACCGTTGTTGATAACAGTGAGAGCAAATGTGGCAGGAGCTGCCGCTTCTACACGGATAGTGAAGTCGGCCATAATTCCGCCATTATTTTCCAATTTGTTTTCAGAGCGATCGGCTGACGGACATGGATCTATCGCGTTCCAGTCCACGATGAAACGTGCACGGTATTCACCTTCGGGAAGATTTGCAGGAATAGTGATTGTGAACGAATTGCCGGCGTTATGGGCACCGTTACTAAAAGTATTACCGTTGCTGTCATGCCATGTACCGGCATCATCACGATTATAAGTCGTGAAACCTACAAGCTCGGAATTTGCTGTGGGCAAATCCTGGTCGTCAAGTTCTGCGGTGAACTCATAGTCCTTGTTATAGTCAATCCACAAGTATCCGTGCATCCATTCGCCAACGAAGTCTGCCTTGACTTCAACTGTGGCACCCTGTGCGAATGTTACAACCTGATCGGTAGCGTCCTGATAGATAGCCTGACGCAGGCCGGTTTGCAAGTCTGATACGGTCTGAGTGTTACCATCGCAAGTCAGATTGATAGCTCTGGTGTAACGTTGGTTATGCTTAGAGTTGATGTCAGCCGGATATGTTTCATAAGCACCGGTAACAGGAGCATCGCCCTCGTCAACAGTTACCACCAACTTGGTCACATAAAGACGTTTGGTGGCAGCGAGCTTGATTGACGACACCTCAGTACCGTCAAAATCAAAAGTGTAATCTGCAAGCTCTGCTGTAAGAGCCTTAGACTCTGAGTCATTCACACTCAAAGCTGATGCTGTTGATTCGTTGTACGCACACGCGGTGGCAACCACTTTGGTAATCTTTAGACCTTCGGATAGACCGAGCTCTATAGAACCGTCAGCAGAGCTACTGCCAAACTTGATACCATACCCTGTTTTGGCATAGTAAACTTTGTTTACAGCCTTGATTGACGAAAGGTATTCCGCCCCTTCAGTCACCAAAGTGCTGACATCCTTCGATGTTGTAAAGGCCGCGGACTGGTCTGTTGTCTTTCCACTGTCTTTAAACGTAATCGTATACTCACCAGCAAGGGCTGACACGGTCACGCACACCATCGAAAGAAAAAACAAGAAAAGTTTTTTCATTGGTTTGTGTTTTGGTTAATAAATATGATTAATTAATAAAAAATATACAATTTTGGCAAAGGTAGCTGTTATTTCGCATCGTTGCAATTTTTTAACGCTGTTTTGCAGCACAAAACACAATATTCCTCAAAAAGCAAAATCCGCTATCATGCAGCATAATAACAAAATTTTTCGCCGGACAACTCTTCACAGAGGCGCCCGGCGTGTTCCAATTAACCATGAAAAAACCTTAATACTTGCTGTAATTATTAACCTAATATCTTTAGAACCTTAAGTTCCTGTTTGTCTTACCAATTGAATTATTAACACGAATATAATGCATGTTGTTTTTGAGAACCAATAAATATTGTTATGAGGGAGGTTAGCGATAGTCGGCAAAACGCTGCTGCAGCTCCTGACGCGCAAAGAATATGCGACTCTTTACAGTGCCGAGAGGCAGATTCATCTTCTCAGCTATCTCGTTGTATTTGTATCCGGCCACGTGCATTGAGAACGGCACGCGATATTTCTCTGGAAAAGCCTCTATGGCAGCACTTATCTCTCCGGCAGCATAGGCACCCTCGGGGGTTTCAAACCCGGAATCCTGACTTATATTGAGGTGGTAGCAATCCTCCGTCTGGTCTATGATAGTGGCACTGCGCACCACACGGCGATAGTTGTTGATGAAGATGTTGCGCATTATCGTGAACACCCATCCTTTGAAGTTGGTGTTGTCGGTGTATTTGTCGGCGTTGGCGAGCACCTTCAGTGTAGTATCCTGAAGCAGGTCATAGGCGTCGTCGCGGTTGGAGGTGAGCATGTAGGCAAAGTTGAGCATATTGTCCTGAAGGCTCAGAAGTCTGTTTTCAAAAGAGGTTGAAGCGTTCATAATATATGTTCTTTGTTGTTGGGTTAATAGTTATTTTTGTTTGTTGACAATGCAAAGGTACGTATTTTTGAATTATCCAAACAATTATAGACTAAAAATATGTTAAAACTATTACGAAGTTGTTACACATCACAACAACACACAGATAATCAACCACATAATCACACAAATAAAATATTACATATCTGTGACAAACTAAGCAAAATATTGTCACAAATAGCATTTTCACCCCCAAAACAGCACTATTCTGCGCTCTCATCCGATTCGCGCAACAATCTATCCGGTGGCACCACATCCAATGTGGCCGCATTACACACCGCACCGAAGCTCAGATATATGCCACGCCGCAAAAACATTTCAGCCAATTGCGGTTTACCCCTGAACCCGTGAATCACCCACGGCTGTACTGGTCTGAATTTGCTGTGCGCATCCAATATCTCTTGATTGGCACGGACATTATGTATGATCAAAGGCTTTGCCAACCGCTCACTGATAACAATATGACGATAAAAAGCCTCCACCTGCTCATTCCACGGTGTGTCACACAGCTTGTCAAGCCCTGCCTCCCCTATGGCCACCACATCAGGCCGCTCTGCCAATCGCTCCAACAGACCCCATTGCTCATCAGTGGCCTGCGACACATGCCAAGGATGTATGCCCACACTATAAATATACCCATTCGGCATAGACTGCCCTGGATACCTGTTAACCACGGCATCATGCTTCAACACATGCGTGTGCGCATCGCCCACACCGAAAAGCGGACACCCCTTATCAATCATGGCACAGGATCATAACCGCTACCGCCCCAAGGGTGACAGCGAAGTATGCGCCTAACCGCAAGCCACAGACCCCGCAAAGGACCGTGCTTGCGTATCGCCTCAATAGCATACTGACTGCACGTGGGCACAAAACGGCAACTTGGCGGCGTGAAAGGCGATATACACACCTTATATATATATATGGGAAACAAAAGTAGGCCGGTAAGCATGCGGCGCATCAACTCAACGAGCCGATTCATCATCACCAATAGATTTCGTTATAGCCGTGAGCATTTTGGTCATGGATCTCTGCGTCTTGGCATACGAAGTGACGGTATTGGCCACATAAACAAACGCCATATCCACTCCCGGACACGGCTGTGGCAGCAGATCGCGACTAAGCCTGTAAGCCTCGCGACACCGGCGACGCATCTGTACTCTGTCCACCGCATGACGCAACCGTTTTTTGGGCACAGATATAAGAAACTGAGCCACAGACTCGCGATGCGGATTCACCATCCATACCACTCTCCACGGATAGGCCATAACGGAAGCCACCGGAGAGTCAGCATTGACTCTCCGGGGGCCGAATAACCTGTCTATAGCCGTGAGGCTACAAAGTTTTTCTTTTTTATATAACCGCAGCGAGCTCACTTTTTCTGTTCTTCGCTCAGATAGTTGTCAAGAGCGGCGGTCATGGACGGAGCCTTGACAGAAGGTGCCTCAAAATCAAGTCTTAACCCGGCATCCTTCACTGCCTGTGCGGTAGAAGCTCCGAAACAGCCTATGCGAATGTCGTTTTGCTGGAAATCCGGGAAATTCTTGAGCAAAGATGTGATTCCGGCCGGACTGAAGAACAAGAGCATATCATAGTCAAAAGGCTCATCCTTGCCAAAATCATTGCTCACAGTGCGATACATCACCGCCTTGGTGTAATTGATGCGATTTGACTCAAGCACTTTGGAATCCTCATTGTGTACATCACTGACAGCAAACAAGAAATTCTCTTTTTTATGCTTCACAAGCGATGCCACAAGCTGCGAATCATCCAACTTTCCGGTCATGCCGTGAAAAATCTTACGCTTGCGATACGGAATATATTTTTGCAAATAAAGAGCGATAGCCTCGGTTGTACAAAAATATTTCATAGTATCAGGAATATTTACACGCATCTCTTCGCACAAACGGAAGAAATGGTCTATAGCTGTACGGGCCGTAAAGATAACTGCCGTGAAGTCGGATATGGAAACCTTAGACTGACGGAACTCCTTGGCAGAGAGACCCTCAACCTTGATAAAAGGACGGAACTCAATCTGCACACCGTATTTTTCGGCGATTTCGTAGTAGGGTGATTTCTCCGATGACGGCTTGGGTTGGGATACTAATACCTTCTTAACTTTCACGTGAATAAAATAGATATGTGATTCTTGTCATTTTAAGCGAAATAACGTGCCAATTTCACAAACATCAGCACTGGAGCTATTTCAAGAGTGCAAAGGTACAAAATAAAGTAGACCAAGGAGAACGAATTGATGTAAAAAATCCTAAAACCTTTGTAAATAAACATTACCCTCACCATCAGATACATCACCCCTCCTATCACGGCCATATGAACAGCCGCGCCCGGATTGAACAGCACCCATAGCGCAGGGATGGTGAGAAATATTGCGAGCAGCGACTGCGAGGCATTGAACCCCTTGAGCCACTGACTCCGCGCCCTTGGGGATGCAAAGATATAACCCACAGAAGTGTAGGCGCAAAGTTGAGCAACATAATAAAAAGCAGCCACCACCGTGGCTATGGCCACTCCCGCACCGGCACTCCACGACTGCGGAACCATTGACGGCATAAGTGAGTACACCATAATACCCTCCATAACACATACAATAAGAGCAAGAGAAAACACTATTCGTGTTTCACTGAATGTGTGCGTATGCGAGAAAGCGTTGTCATGATCCTTCACGCTCCAAAGATTGTCAGACAAATTCTTCAGATACGTGGAGCAATGACGGAAATTGGTGGCAAGCACCACCAAGGCGGCAACAAGCAGGCACATCACACCCGAATCGTATCCCGGAAGCATAGCGCGCGGCTCAGGAGGCAATCCATTGGAATACGGTATCTTACCCACCGTGAATGATTCGCTGCACCCCACCATCACAGGAGCCTCCGTATCACGGCACACGGTTTCAAGCCACGAGTCAGTTGCCGCAACAACAGTATCAGAGGTATTGGGAAACAGCGAATTGGGCATGTCAAGAGATGGTTTGAGTGAATTCCATACAGGAAACAGGCTCCAACGCCATGCTCACAGCAGTTTGCGGAGTCGTGGCCACACGCCACAACGCCCTGTGCTCCGCGTGCATGAAACCCTGCTCCACGGTACGCTCAAGCATTTGCAGCAGAGGTGTGTAGAAATCGTCTATGTTAAGAATCACTATTTGCCCACGATACAGATTGAGCTTGCGCCAAGTGATTATCTCGGTAAGCTCCTCCAATGTGCCAACACCGCCCGGCAACGCTATCACACCGCTGCTCAAAGACGCCATACGGCTCTTGCGGGCATGCATGGTAGGCTCACAAATCATTTGAGTGAGGTTAGGGTGCTGCCACACCTTTTTCACCATGAACTCAGGCAGCACCCCTATAGCCTCACCGTTTCGTTCCAAAGCTCCGTCAATGGCACAACGCATCAACCCCGCCTTACCTCCGCCGCACACCAATGCGGCTCCGGCCTCGGCTATAAGGCGACCGCACTCCAATGCGGCTTCCTTATAAAGCTCCGGTATATTTTCACTTGAAGCCCCGTAAATACAAATAGCTTTAGTCATACTGCAAAATTACTAATAAATTTGGCATTACACCTGACTTATTGCTATTTTTGTACCAATAAACAAAAAACTGAAAATGGAGATTATAAACTTTGACAACAAGCCCACGCTGGTAAGCCAGTATATGGCCGAGCTGCGCAACATCAATGTGCAAGGCGATATGCTCCGCTTTCGCCGCAACCTTGAGCGCATAGGCGAGATCATGGCTTATGAAATAAGCAAAACCCTCTCTTACAAAACTGAGGACATCACCACTCCGCTTGACACTGCCACTTGCCATGTATTGGACGAAAAACTGGTGCTCGGCACTATTTTCCGTGCCGGAGTGCCATTCCACCAAGGTTTTCTCAATTATTTTGACCACGCACAAAACGCTTTTGTCTCGGCATACCGCAAATACAAGGAAAAAGAGAATTTCGATGTGTTCATTGAATACCTCGCCTCGCCAAACCTTGACGGCAAAACACTCATTCTGGCCGATCCTATGCTCGCCACAGGTGCATCCATGGAGCTGAGCTATCGCGCACTGCTCACAAAAGGCACTCCCGCCAAGATACATGTGGCTTCGGTGATAGCATCGCAAACTGCCATTGATTATGTCAAGAAAACATTCCCCGACAACACTACCGTGTGGGTGGGCGCAGTTGACGACACCATCAACTCCCACTCCTACATTGTTCCCGGTCTGGGCGATGCCGGCGACCTGGCATACGGAATTAAGGAATGAGCACAGACAGCAACACTCCAAAACGAGTGCTCGTGGTGGGTGCCGGAGGATTCATCGGAGGATTCATATGCTCCGAAGCTCTGAAACGCGGCTTTGAAACATGGGCCGCCGTGCGATCCTCCACCAACCGCAAGTGGCTTGACGACAATCGCCTGAACTTCATAACCCTGTCCTACGACTCCCCTGAGGATATGGGCAAAGAGATGTGTGAGGCTCTGCCCGATGATCAGCACTGGGATTACATAATTTACAATCTCGGTGCCACCAAATGCATGAACTTCGCCGATTTCAACCGCATCAACTATGAGTATCTGCGCAATTTCCTTGATGCGCTGCGCATAAGCAACAAGATGCCGCAAAGGTTGCTGTTTATGAGCAGCTTGAGTGCTTTGGGTCGCGGTGACGAAAAGCATTACACACCGCTCAAAGGCGATATGATACCCATGCCCGACACTCGCTACGGAGTATCTAAAATCAAAGCCGAAACCCTCCTTGACATGAGCGCCGATGTGCCTTGGACTATCTTCCGCCCCACCGGCGTGTACGGCCCGCACGAGCAGGACTATCTCATGATGATCAAGAGCATTGACCGACATTGGGACGTGGGGATGGGCTACCGCAAACAGATGCTCACATTCATATACGTGGACGATCTTGTAACAGCCATGTTCCAAGCCATTGAATCTCCGGCCACACTGCGCAAGAAATACATAATATCCGAACCCCGCGCCTACACACAAAAGGAGTTCCGCACCATCGTTGCGCGAGAACTCGGCACAAAATGGGTAATTCCCCTGAAACTGCCCATGTGGGCGGTATACGCCGCAAGCGTGGTGGCCGAGAAATGGGGTGTGGCCAAAATGCAGCCGAGCACCCTCAACCGCGACAAATTCAAAATCATGCGTCAGCGCAACTGGTCATGCGACATATCTCCGGCTCAACGCGACTTCGGATTCTCACCTGCTCACTCGCTGGCACAAGGTATCCATATCACCGTGCAGGAATATTTGCATCAGAAACACCAAGCCAAGGAGGGTAAAAAGTCATGATGCCCGCAACCCCGGCCACACCGCGATGGTTCACCATTGTCACCATCCTGCTCTGCACGCCGCTGTTGATGCTACCGTGGCTGCTTGACGCACCTTGTGCCAGACAAAACGGCGTAAGCCTGTGGATAAAACTCTACCCGGCCTACGTGGCCGTGGCCGCATGGCTCGCATGGCAATGCTACCCGCAACGCCACGCACTGGCATGGGTGCTCCTGATACTGATGGCAATGAGTCATTGCGCCATATGGATATTGGCATTCAACGGACTACAATAAATGAACACCAAAAAGATACTCATACTCAACGGCCCCAACCTCAATCTGCTTGGGCGTAGAGAACCACATGTCTACGGCTCTCAATCTATGGAGCAGACACTCAACAGTCTCAGGACTCAATACCCGGAGCTGGAAATAGAATATGCGCAAAGCAATCATGAAGGCACGCTCATAGACACCCTGCATCAAGTGGGATTTGATCCGGAATATGTCGGAGTGGTACTCAATGCCGGTGCCTACACCCATACATCGTTGGCGTTGGCCGATGCCATACGCGCCATTGACACACCTGTAATAGAAGTACATATCAGCAACGTGTGGAGTCGGGAAGATTTCAGACATCACTCATTCCTATCCCCGGCGTGCAAAGGGGTCATTGCCGGATTCGGTATGAGTTCCTACCGATTGGCCATTGAAGCTCTACTCTCATGAAACATCAAACCAAAGTAATGGCCACGCTCACCTTGGAGCAGTGCGCCGACACTCGTTTACTCTCCTCCCTGTGTGCCGCCGGTATGAAAGGTGTGCGCATCAATTCAGCTCATGTAACACCCATTCAGCTTGAAACGATGGTTCACACACTGCGCAGCCAAGCCCCGGATGTAACCATACTGATGGACACAAAAGGCCCGGAATTGCGCACGGCAGCCAATATCAACGGCTCTGATCTACAGCTGACCAAAGATTCAGTGGTTCAAATCTCCGACTCCGTCCGGTTTTGCACACCCGATACTATATGCATACCCATACCGGAAGTAACACAATCCTTGACACAAGGCATAGAGCTGATAATAGATGACGGAGAGATACATCTGCAAATGCTATCCCCCACTCAGGCCGTAGTGACCAAAAGTGGTGTTCTCGGCGAACGCAAATCAGTCAATCTTGTGGGTTGCGAAATGCCACAACTACCGGCTGTAAGCAAGCGCGACAGAATTAACCTCCACGCAGCCGCCAAACTGGGCATAGACATTGTGGCACATTCTTTTGTTCGCTCCGCGGACGACATTCAGGCAGTTCGTTCCGAACTGACCGACCCGTCCATAAAACTGCTGGCAAAAGTAGAAACACGACTTGCCGTAGAAAATCTGGAATCCATCACACAGTCAGCCGATGGTCTGCTCGTGGCTCGTGGCGATCTCGGCACTCAAATATCGCCTTACGCCATACCCTCGGTACAACGACGATGCGCCAAACTGTGTCGCGACAACTCTAAATCACTCATCATCGCCACTCAGATTCTACAAAGCATGATGCACTCTCCGGAACCTACACGCGCCGAACTCTCCGACATAGCCCTCGGTACTTGGCAACAGGCCGACTTCATGCTGCTGTGCGGCGAAACAGCACAAGGATCCTACCCTGTGGAGTGTGTCCGCGCCGTTGCATCAACCATTCTCAACAGCCAATCTTATGAATAGCGAACTGGAACAATACATCGCCTCTCATATCTCACCGGAGCCAGACATACTTGCACGGCTCTATCGCCACACACATCTCCACCGCCTCTACCCGCGTATGTGCTCGGGACACGTGCAAGGCCGAATGCTGAAAATGCTCACACGCATGATCGCCCCTTCGCGCATACTTGAACTGGGCACATTCACAGGCTATTCCGCCCTATGTATGGCCGAGGGCATGCCACAGCATGCCCAACTGCACACAGTAGAAATTGAAGACGAATGGGAAGAAGACATTCGCACCGTGTTTGATTCCTCTCCATGGGGAGACAGGATGCATCTGCACATAGGCGACGCCATGCAGATTGTGCCTCAGATTCCCGAAAAATGGGATATGGTGTTCATGGATGCCAACAAACGTCACTATCTGAAATACTATCAGACACTACTGCCTCTCATGAATCCCGGAGGATATATCATAGCCGACAACACACTTTGGGACGGCAAAGTGACTCGTCCCACCGAAAACAACGATACCCAGACTCAGGGCATAAAGGAATTTAACGACTTCGTGGCACAAGACCCGCGCGCCGAAGTATCCATAATCCCCATACGAGATGGAATGACCATCATACACCTCGTGTCTTAGCAAAAAAATAATGCTTATTCATTTTGCATTATGAATTATTTAGTATCTTAGCGCTACTATAACCAAACACCACAATCGCTCATGAGCAAAAACAATCATAGATACTGTGTGATAATGTGCGGCGGCATAGGCAGCCGTTTCTGGCCCTACAGCCGCACCGATATGCCTAAGCAATTCATTGACTTTTTCGGTACCGGAAGATCCTTGTTGCAAATGACCTATGATCGCATATTGCCGCTGATCAACCCCGAAAACATCATTGTGGTAACAAACGCTATCTATGCCGACCATGTACGCCAACAACTCCCGGAACTTAAAGAACACCAGCTCCTTTTGGAACCGGACAGACGCAACACAGCTCCCTGTGTCACATGGGCCGCATATCATATAGCAGCACGAGACCCCGAAGCCTCTATGATTGTAACCCCGAGCGACCATCTCATCACACGCGAAGCAGTGTTCGAGAACTGTGTCAAGCGCGGATTTGAGTTTGTGGAACAAAACGATGCCTTGCTCACCCTTGGCATCACCCCTACACGACCCGAAACAGGCTACGGATACATTCAGATTGGCGAACAAGCCGACCAAGGCATACTCAAAGTCAAAACATTTACCGAGAAACCTAATCGTGAACTCGCCGAAGTATTTGTGGACTCAGGAGAATTCTTTTGGAACGCAGGCATATTCCTATGGAAAGCATCATCCATAATCAACGCCGTACATCGCTACGCACCCGACCTAAGCGCCACTTTTGAGCGAGGAACACAACTGTTCGGCACTCCGGATGAAAATCAATACATCATACACCATTTTGCCGAATGCCCGAGCGTGTCTGTAGACTACGCCATTATGGAGAAAGCCGACAATGTGTATGTGGAGTGTGTTAATTTCGGATGGAACGACCTCGGCACTTGGAGTTCCTTATACGACAATTCGCCCAAAAACCGCGACAACAATGTGACCCAGAACTGCAATGTGCTTGCTTACGGCAGTGCCGGCAACATATTCCTGCTACCCGATGACAAACTTGCCGTTGTATCCGGACTTCACGACTACATCGTAGCCGACTCGGGCGACGTGCTTCTTATTTGCCCCAAAAGCGAAGAACAGAAAATCAAACAGATGGTCAACGATGTGCGCCAGCACTTTGATGACAAGTATTTATAATACTCAAACATCTCTTCCGCACATCAAATTACCACACTCAAAGCATCGCAAGGGCACGCAATGCCTCCAGCACCTCAAGGCGGCTCAACCTGCGGTGCGACTCCAGTGTGTGTGCAAACTCATTAACCACTTGCCGTACTCCCGGATGTGAAAACACGCGCATAAAGTAATCATAGCGCTTGGCAAACAAGGTTTCAGCCTCATCCTGCTCCAGCGAGCACCATTCATCAGCATCCGCCACCACCTGATCACGAAGACATCTACGTCTGTCGTCAGATGGTTCTGTACTCTCAAGTATCAAACTTCTGCACACCATATTTGCTATAGCCATTGACGCAGCAAGATTGAAATGCTTCAGGATAACATTCCACACCGTGCGTGCCGACATATCCTGATTGCCCGGAAAATAATACTCATCCGTCAGCGACAGCATATCATGAGGCTCCGCATCTATATTCACGGCATCAAGATATTCATCGCCATCCATAACCACAAGGCACACAGCCATACCGGCAGCGCCATATAGTTTATCTTTATCGTCTTTATAGCTAAGCATATTCCAAATCGGTTTTAACACTGCAAAATTACACATTTTTCATGAATAAGCAGCAAGGCCACCCCATAATGGGGTGGCCTTGCCTGAGTTATACTTGTTAGTATATTTACAATCTTAGCGGGTCCACTTCAAATCCCATACGCACACACGACAAGCATTGTTGTTTGTGCTATTGGCATAAGTTGCGTCATTGACAATCTCAATTGTGAAATCGCCTGTCACGTTTACATCCATGCTGAATTCATTGGCCACACCCTTGGTTACAGGTCCTGGCACTGTCACTCTCTTTGTAGCTTTCACAGCACCGTTCTGCTTCACGTTCACATCAAACTGCACACCCTTGGTTTCATTGAAAGCAAATCCGTACTTGAATGTAAGGGTCTTGCATCCGTTAGCCAACAGAGGCGACACCAACGAACCGGGACGTTTTGTACTACCGTCAATAACCACACCCATCACATCAGCTTCACCAAGGAACGGGAATATCATGGAATTGACATTGTCACCACCGCCCTGCGATATTGCACACCAGGTAGCCTTCCAACCGTCAGCAGAGGTATAATCGCCATAAGCATTAGTGGCTGCACCGTTGTTGAAAGTATTGAAGTCAGCCGAAGTGGTGTTTGTCGGATCGGTAGGCTGGTCAGGGTTTTCGGGTTCAGAGCCGCCTTCACCTAATTTTATATCATCAAGCTGAATGGTAACATAGCTTGAAGAAGCCTCGGCATAGAAGCGGAAACCGATATATATCACACCGCTGAAACTGCTGAGCGACACATCTCCGCTTGGCTCAAATGCAGTGTAACCTGTGCCCGGAGGAGTGGCAACCTTGGCATTGAGCTTGGTGCGTTGAGCAGTTGTGGGATCATTGGAGCTGAGCACATACACCTCCATGTTACCCGAGCCGGAATAGCCGGCGGCAGTGGTAAATGAAAGCACCTTCTTTGTCACCTCATTGATATTTACAGCCGGAGATATGAACCATGATTCAAATCCGTTTGTACCCGGAGTACCGTTGTAACCGGTACAAGACACAAAGTTGTTACCGGAGAAAGAACCGGCCTGCCAGTTGCGGTTACCTGAAGTGGTCACCACTTTCCAACCTGCAGGTATGGAAGCTGTGGGGAACGATTCGTCAAGCGAAGTCACAGGAGCACCGGGCTCATCGGGTTGGTCAGGTTGGTCACCACCGTCAAGCCATTTGTAACCGAGCAAATCGCGGAAACCGGGCATAGAGAAATATTTACGCACTGTGCCGTGGAACACAATCTTGCGACCAAGGTTTGTAGGATTGTCCACCAAATTCACAGAAGCGCGGATATTGTCAGTATTGGGAAGATTGACCACAACACACTTGGTCCAATCGGTTTCGGTTGCATTGTCAGCCATAAGCACATTTGTAGCGCTTGTAGCCGGAGTGGTGAACATACAGTTGGTCTCATCAGCAAACTGACCATTGTTCTTGCTGTTGTCCACCCAACCTACTATGTAACCGGCCATCCATTTGTCAGCCTCATTGGCATCCTTGCCCATGGCCACAACCTGGCTCACATTGTAAGGACTTTCCTCTGTACCGTTACCGGCATCCACAGAACCGCCACCGGTTTCCACACCTTCAATCTTGAACTCATCCACGCTACCGGTGTTCTGAGTGATGGCATTGGTGTTCATTTCGCTACCTGCCACACCCTGCAACCATATCTGCTTGCCAAGATTAGTAGGATTCTCACGAAGGTTACCATACTCGCGCAAAGCCGATTCCTGAGGCAAACGCACAATCATACAAGCGTCAAGCGAACGTGAATCAGCGCTCTGACCTATCACAAGAGTATTGTTGATGATAAACGGAGCATCAAACTGCAAATCATCAACACTGCTAACTGTAGTAACCTCAGGCTTCACAGTGCCCACAATATAACCGGTATACCATTTCTTGCCTACGTTCTGACCTGTGGCAATTTGATTAAGAGCATCAAGAACGTCATAAGGATTATCCTTCATACCCTTGGTATCCACACCAAGAATATCATCCAACGAACGGAGCACAAGTTGCCAGGAACCATTGTAAGTAGACACGATACCTATCAGATCCACAGGACCTTCAGGCAATTTGGTAGCCCAGAAATTGGCATAACCACTGGTACGCACTGTCAGCGACACATTGTTGGCATCCTTGATAGTACGGTTGGTATTCTCCTTGTGAGCGGTGCAGAAAGTAGCCTTGCCACCCTCATCAAAAGTCACATTATGCAAGCGCACAAGCTGACTCTGATATTTCAAAAGCGCATCCTTGGAGTTACCGAGATCCGATATATTGACATCAAGCACATTCACCTTGTTTGGCTCAGGCAGTCCATTGAGCTGCGAATGATCTCTGAACAAAGCATAAGCCATAAATGTAGCCTGATCGCCGTACTTTATATCATAGCTGGGATAACCGAGCTGCTGAAGGCTGGCATACTTACCTATGTACATACCGGTAAGGTCCATTACTATCTCCTGACCCACACGATACTCATTGTACAGGTTGCTTTGGTTGATAGATATGGCAAGAGCAGCAGTTTCGTCCTGAATCACCAGGCTTTTGTAAATGTTACCGGAACGATCCGAAGATATAACACGACCCGAGATCACATAATGCTCGCCATTATCCTTTTCACCGATTGAGGCTATGTAATTGTCACCATCTTGCCAGAATTTTTCTTTAACCTCGGCAATAGTGGTATTGGGCTTAAGAGTGGCCACAGGCACTTCCAGCGAGGGAGCGTCAATGTCGTCCTGACAGGAACTGAGAGCACCGCAACAGAGCACCGCCGCCAGCATCAAGCCAAATATGGATTTCAATTTATTCATATTGTTATATTCTTATTTATGTTTATTTCACCAGCTCATAAAGAGTGGGGCGATCAAACTCAGTGTATTTCACAATATCACTCGGAGCGATATTTGTGAATGTGCCGGAGCGCACCACATTGCAGTCTGTGTTAAGATTATTCGCTATTGTGGCCACACCTTGCGCATCAACTGTTATGCTCCATACGCTACCGGCCTCCTGGGCGCTATAGATCTGGAAACTTGTCAAATGCGAACCGTCCATTGACAGATAACGACCGAATGAGTCAACAAGAGTGTAACCACCATCCACAGCTGTGATAGTGATGGCATTTGCAGCATCGGTAGTGAACTCGCCATCAACAATCTCCACAGCCTTCATACCCAAGCGGCCAAAACTTTCGCTTGCCGATATGGCTGTACCTACCTGGCCATCTACAACCAGAACATACTGGTTACCTGATGTGATAGAAGTGGCAACACGGAATTTCACATCACCTTCAGGAGTACCGGGCTCAACCGGTTCCACAGGAGTGGAACCACCCTCGCCTACAACCACATTATCCACACGATAAGTAGTGTAGCCAGAAGATGTTTCAGCACGATATACAAAACCGATATAAACCACACCGCTGTAGCTGCTCAAATCCACACTGTTGGACTTCCAATCACTCCATTGACCGGAAGCCTGAGGTATATTGTTGGCTTCAAGTTTGGTAGCAGTACCCTTGGCAGGATCAACATCGGTGAGTATGTAAGCCTCTATTGTTCCGGCTCCGCTGTAACCTACCATAGCATCAAACGACAATTGCTTTTTGCTAACCTTGTCCAGATCCACGGCAGGAGAAATAAGCCAGCTCTCGAACCCGCTTGCACCGGGAGCCTTGTTGTAACCTGTAACCTCGGCTGAACCATTGCCGCTATAGTCACGGGCAAACCATTTTGCATTACCGCTGGTGGCAACATTTGTCCAGCTTGTAGGAATACCACCGGTAAATGTTTCATTAAGTCCGTCAACAGGTTCCTGAGGTCCTATGGGAGCATCACTGAAACCGAAGCAATCCTCATTGGTGCGGAACACAAACTGCCAATCGTTGCTGAACCATTGAAGCACACCGACCACAGTACCTGTACCGGCAGGCATCTTTTCAGTGCAGAAACTTGATTTACCACTGTTGCGAACAAGCAGTTGCTGACCGCTCGCACTCTGGATATAACGGTTATCACCGCTTGATCCTTGAGTAGCCCATGTTTCGGAACCACCGCCCACAAACGACACATCCTTGATTTCAACCAACTGGCTCTGATACTTCTGCTGATCGCTCACATTGCCTTTCATGCTTTGAATCTCGGCAATAGAGAACTGCAAAGTATTAATCTTTTCTGGTTCGGGCACACCGTTGCGCTCAACATGAGCATCAAAGGTCTTTTCGTCCATACGGTTGGTTGTAGGACTTCCGTCAGTGCGGGTGCCGGCAGCACCAATCTGAAACAAATTGGCATACTTACCCACATACAAACCTGTCATGTTCACAAACACCTCTTCACCCAAAGGATATCCCTTGTAAATATCGCTCTTGGTCACAGAGATTGTCACGGCAGCGGTTTCATCCTGAATGATAAGCTGCTGATAGATATTACCTGTAATATCGTTACCTATCACACGGCCACGGATCACAATATCCTCACCTTCCTCGTTCTGCTCCACAAGAGTGCAGTAGTTGTCGGTGGATGCCTGCCAATATTTTTCCTTAAGTTCAAGGATAGTCATGTTGGCTTCAAGATCGGAAGTAGGATATCCGAGTGGGGGATACTCCAAATCCTCGCTGCAGCTGCTCAATGCCGAAGCTCCGGCAAGAGTCATTGCCACCGCCAACAGTGAATGAATATATTTCTTAAAGTTCATATAATCTTTATATTATTTAAGGTGTGATTAATAGCTTGCCTTTTTTAGAATCGAAGACCCACATTCACAAACACCTTTATGCCCTGTGCATAGCTGTAACGGTTGGCCACCTTCTCTGTAAAGTTCTTGTAGTCAAAACGTCCCTGCTGGTAACCATAGGTCATAATGTTGCGGTTGTTGAGAATATTGTCCACATTCACATTGATATTGAGCGAATATTTACGCTTGATATTGATGAGTTTGCCGATAGAAGCATTGAGAGTGAATGCATTGTGGAGCTTCTCTTCACCGCAGAGTTGGCGATTGAGTTCCTCTGCATTCGGCTGTGCCCACAAATCGGGTATGATTTCGTGACGCACAGGAGCAAGATTCACATAAGTGTCTCCCATCCATGTAGCATTGACATTGAAGAACCAGCTCTTGGGAGCAGCGTAATCCAAACCCACGTTCACAGCCTTTTGAGGAGTACCACCTATATGATAGTTCTTGAGATAAGAACGGGCATATACATCAGCCTCAGCACCGTTCTCATAGCTGCGCACACCCATAGGATTGTTCTTATAGCGATAGCTTGCAATGGTACCGGCAGCCTGAAGTTTCAACGACGGGAGAATGCTGTACTCCATACCGAGTTCTATACCCTTGAAGTTCTGATGCACACCGTAAATCACATAGTTCATGAAAGTAGAGTAGTTGTCATCATAGAAACCACTCTTCTCAGTCATGTCATACATGTCTGTGTAGAAAGCGCTGATAGCACCGCGGAAGCGACGATAGTTCCACGCATAGGTGAAATCTGCGCTGAGCACACGCATATTCTTCAAACCGTCAATAGAGCTGTCCTTGGTTCTCGGTGACACATAAGCGTACTCGAACAAAGGCGCCTTTGTGGCATACTCACCATGGAGGCTAAACGCATTGCGACCGTCAAGTTTGTAAGTCACACCGGCCTTGATGGCACCGTTGTCAAAACGGTGGTTCTCACCCTTGCCATAAGAATTCTCGGGAGCACGGCCATTACGCATCTTACCATCGCGGAAGAACTGGGTGTAGCTCATCTCCATACCGTAGTTGATATTCCAATGGTCAAGCTGAATCATATCCTGAATCCAGGCACTTGCCTGCACGGCATTGATATAGTAGTTATAACCGAAGATGTCACCTTCCTTAACCTTGCGGTTGGGGTTGTTTAGGTCATTCTGGAGCAAATCAGGCTGATTGGGGAAATCACGCTCGGCAAATTGGTCTACATCCAACCAGAACTCACCACCGAGCAGATCCCTGATAGTCTTGTAGTAATGCGCGCGAGTCACATTGGCGGTCAAACCGGCCTGCAATGAGTTGCTGTCACTGAACTTGTGATTAAGCACAGTGGAGAATATGAAATTGAACTGATTGCTGTGACGTCTTTCCTGAATATAAGTGGAACCCTTCTGAGTAGCATCCGGATTCTCCTGATTGTATCGGTTGTTGAGATAGTTAGCCTGATACAGACCGTCCCAGTCAATCTGACGGAAATTCACATCATTGTGCCACAGATTGGCATAGTAGTCATATTCACCGGGATAATCGCTGAAATAAGAGGGAAGATTACGATAGTAATCAGGACGAGGGTCAGCGGCATTGTACCAGTTCAGTGCTGTAGTGCTGTAGTGAGTCCAGCGTGTGGCAACACCGGTATTGAGGTGACTCTTTTCATTGATCTTGAAATTCCAGTTAAGCATCACGGTAGGATCAAACGATTCCACAATGCGGGATGCACGTTTCTTGCCATCCTGATAACCCCAGTTCGGGTTGTAAAGATTGCTTCCGGCCATATCATAAGCCTCAAGATAAGTGGCGCTTGCAGTGGCACGTTGAGTAGGTGCGCCAAAAGCGGTAAGAGTAAGGTTATGACGGTCGTTTATCACTTTTTCCAACGACAGGAACAAACCGCCTGAATTATAGAAAGTACCCTCAATAACACCCTCATTGGCATAGCGGCCTATGGCACCCACTGTCACACCCCAGCCTTTGGCATTGATACCGGTGGAATAAAGCAGAGATGCACGCAGCATATATGCACTGTTGGTATAAGCCACACTACCGCGGAATCCGGGAGAGTAGGACGAAGTGATAGTATTGAAGTTGGTAGAACCGCCGATACCACCGAAACCGTAGCGCGAAGCGTCAAGCCCTACAGTGTTGGTACGGTTGCGGAACGCTGTGCTGGTCATACCTCCCAATGTGGAGAAATTGAATCGGCCACGCGCCAGATCATTGAACGGCAATCCGTTGATATAGGTTGTGGTGAAATACGAATCGTAACCACGATTACGGAACCTCAGCAAACTGAACCTGTAGTTAGCGGTATTGTAGTATATGTTGTCCGATGCACCGGTAAGCACGCCCACACTTTGTGAAGTGCCCTCGTCATCTTCCAATGCACTTTGGTCAAACAACAATTCCTGTTGCTCTTCAATAATCATGTTTTGAGCCTGAGAGTCATTGAGCTTGATTTGACCCAGATCCGAGATAGTGTTGACCACCATCTGCACCGGCTGGGTGAGGTCATTGTATCCGTACGCTGCAACGGTTATCACATCGGTGCCCGGCACGGCATTGCTGATGCGGAATTCTCCCGCTGGGCCCGTGGTTACCACGATACCCTGATCGTTGAGCATCACAGCGGCTCCGGACACAGGATTGCCCGAAGCATCAAGCACCACTCCACTTACCCCTGTATTCTGGGCAAGAGCGGGCACTATTGATGCCAACAACAATAGCAAAGATAATTTAAATCTCATAAATGTTTGATTATTAATTAATTTTGGTTAATGATTTATTCTTTCTGAATTTTGGGACTGGCCTGCGGCGCATCCCTGCGGCGTGGAGAGTAGTCAAGTTTTATTTGCTTATGTTAAAGATTTTTCAAAGTTAATACATTTTATCCATACCGCACAGTCATTATCACGCTTTTTTAATCTCATTTTTGTTAAAATTTGATTTGAAATCCCACCATGTTAATCTTGCATTATTAAATTCATTATCTTTGCACTATGATACGTTTTTTGCCAATGTTTATTATTGGAGCATTGCTATTGGGCTCCGCCGCCGTTGCATCCGACACTAAGCAGCAATGGCAACTTGTATGGTGCGAGAATTTTGATTCCGCACAAATCAACGACTCCGTATGGTCCAAAATTCCTCGCGGCAACGCCGATTGGAACCGTCATATGGCTCCATACGACTCGCTCTACGATATATCCGATGGCATCCTCACACTCCACGGTGTGAACAATCATAACCTTGAAGCCGACACCGCCAAATATCTTACCGGAGGCGTGTGGACAAAAGGAAAAAAATCATTTGCACCCGGACGATTTGAAATCAAAGCCCGCTTCGGAAACGCACAGGGAGCTTGGCCGGCCATCTGGCTACTACCCTTTGACACCGTAAAATATGCATGGCCAAACGGTGGTGAAATAGACGTTATGGAACATCTCAACTACGACTCCATAGCCTATCAGACAGTACATTCCAACTACACCCTGTATCAAGGCGGAGCCGACAATCCACCTCATTTCACCACTCATCCCATAAAACTCAACGATTGGAATGTGTACGGTGTGGACATAACACCCGATGCATTGGTTTTTCATATCAACGGCACCGAGACTTTCCGCTATCCCAAAGTTGACTCCATACCCGGCCAATACCCCTATCATCTTCCAATGTATCTGCTTATTGACATGCAGATACAAGGTAGTTGGGTAGGCAAAGCCGACCCGGCTACACTACCTGTGAAAATGGAGATTGATTGGGTAAAACACTACACAAAACAATAATTAACAAAAACTTGACACTGCTTTGAAGCTCGCATTGATAGGATACGGTAAAATGGGGCATGCCATTGAGCAGATAGCCCTTAACCGAGGCCACGAAATAGTGGCTGTAATAGACATAAACAATCCTCAGGATTTCAACTCTCCCGAATTTGCATCAGCCGATGTTGCCATAGAATTCACAACACCGGCCACAGCCGTCAACAACTATCTTTCCGCCTTCAAAGCCGGTGTACCTGTAGTGTCAGGCACCACCGCATGGACTGAAAAAATGCCCATGATAAAAGATATGTGCGCCAACCACGGTGCCACTTTTTTCTGGACATCGAATTTCAGTATAGGAGTCAACATATTCTTTGCGCTCAATAATTATCTCGCCTCTATAATGGCCAAAGAACCGCAATACTCCCCTGCTATAACCGAGATTCATCATATTCACAAACTTGACCATCCAAGCGGCACCGCCATCACTTTGGCCGAAGGCATCATAAACAACCACCCCGAAGTGACCTCCTGGACTGAAAACGACACTCCCGCCCAGCAACAACTCCCCATATCTCACAAACGCGAAGGAGAAGTACCGGGCACACATATAATCACATGGGACTCTCCTGTTGACACCATCACCATAGAACACAAGGCCAAAAGCCGGCAAGGATTTGCACTCGGAGCTGTAATGGCAGCCGAATGGGTCAAAGACCGCAAAGGTTTCCTGACCATGGACATGATGATGCACGATATTCTTTCACCAGTAATTGACTCAAAATGACACCCACAGAACATAAAGACCCATCAAAATCATTCTCGCAGCGCATCAGTGCCGTGCGCACCACACGCTGGCTGCGATTTACCTTTGTAGCACTTCTGTTCATTGCATGGGTCGCATGGCTCGGCAGTTGGTGGGTTCTGATATTCCTGCCTCTGTTATTTGACATATACATCACCGGCTACATACCGTTTACATGGTGGAAAAAAAGCAAAAATGCCGCTGTACGCGCCGTCATGAGTTGGGTTGATGCAATAGTATACGCCCTTGTACTCGTTTATTTCGTATTCGCTTATGTAGGTCAGAACTACGAAATACCATCCTCTTCTCTTGAAAAAACACTCCTTGTGGGCGACTACCTGTGGGTCAACAAAATGGCCTACGGACCACGTGTACCCATGACCCCTGTTCATTTCCCTCTGGTACAAAACACCTTCCCGATTATCAACACCAAAAGCTACCTTGACAATCCACAATGGAAATACCGTCGTCTCAAAGGGCTTGGCAAAGTGGAAACAGGCGACATCGTGGTATTCAACTTCCCTGCAGGCGACACCGTGGCATTGAAAATGCAGAATCCTGATTACTATACGCTCGTTAAATATTTCGGTCGCGATGCCGTACTTGCCAACCCCGATAAGTTCGGTGAAGTGATGTACCGCCCGGTAGACCGAAGAGAAAACTATGTGAAACGTGCGGTCGGTCTTCCCGGTCAATGGCTGTCTATACGCAACGGTAACATATTCATCAACGACTCCCTCCAGCCAATGCCGAAATATGCGCAGTTCAATTTCTACTATCAACCTAAAACCATGCTCACAGAGCAAATGTGGGAAAACTTCAATATCTCTCCCGACGACCGTAACCGTGTCAACATAACACCCGAAGATATTGAAAGCCTGCGCACTCTTGGTTTCGCAGTCAACGAGGACGGTTCCGTTCCCCCGATATTTGTGTCTCCTATAACCGAACAGACATTCACCGCCATGCAGCAAAGCGGCATGATGAGCCAAATAATGAAAATGCCTGCCCCTATGGGTGAATATCTTTTCCCCGACAACATCAGTGCCAACTGGACTCGTGCCGACTACGGTCCGATATGGATACCAAAGAAAGGCACAACACTGCATGTAACTGCCGAAAATTGGCCCATGTACGAGCGTGTTATACGCAACTACGAAAATCATCCCGATTCCTATGTAAAAGATGGAAAAGTGTATATTGACGGCATCCCCACCGACTACTACACCTTTGACATGGACTACTACTTCATGATGGGCGACAACCGTGACAACTCTCTTGATTCACGTTACTGGGGCTTCGTTCCGGAAGATCATATTGTGGGCAAACCTATGAGAGTCCTTGTATCCTTTGATAAGGACAAGTCACTGTTCAACGGTAAAATACGTTGGAACAGAGTATTCTCCACCGCCAATCCCGACAAATAATGTCCTCCCCTCTGATCACTCATCACGGCTGCGCTATCCTTTTGCCGTCTTGTTTTTGCGCCGACATATCCTACTACGCGGCACTGGCATCATATCCGGTAGCTGCGATAGACTCAGACATGCGCTATGACAAGCGAGCCAAACACACACATCGCACCACGATAGCATCCACCCATGGCCCTCTGACACTTACAATACCGGTACAGAAACCGCAAATGAACCACGGAGCCTTGTGGAACAACATACTTGTATCATCACACGATGATTGGTGGCATATTCACACCACGGCCTGGGAAAGCGCATATGGGCGCACACCATTCTTTGAATACTATGCCGATATGATATTGCCTCTGATCAGTGAAAACGCCGTTGGCAAGCCTGTAACGGAATTAAACACAGCATTGGACATATCCATACGCTCCATACTTGGCCTTGACACTAAAATTGTGAACTTAAGCGATATTGAACCACAACTCACCCTGCACGATTATCGCCGCACCCTTCCTACAGTTGACAACTACCCTCCGTACTATCAAGTAAGGGCGCAGCAACTTGGATTCATACCCGGCATGAGCATTCTTGACCTTATATTCAATCTCGGTCCGGAAGCGCCCCTATATCTACATGAAATATCAAAATAAATCCTTATGGTCAGTTGACCACAAGGATTTTAGTCACTGCGCCGGCTGAAGAATCCTCACTGCTCTGCGACACATACACATTGTACACACCTGTGCGCACCCTGCGGCCGGTGCGGTCTGTGGCATCCCATTTGAACAATCCTCCGTCGCTCATACCCTGATGCACAATATTACCTACCATATCGGTAATCTTCACAAGTGAATTTTCCATTAGACCCTTCACATATACAGGACCTCTGTGTTCCGGACGCACAGGGTTGGGATAAGCATATATATCATCATAACTGTCCATGGCCGGTGATGCATTCGTACTCAACCGCATCACCCCATTGTCGGTACCCACATAAAGATAATTGCTCATAGGATCGGCATACACGGAATTTACATAGTCCGACGGCAACATGGAATTGTCTGAGCCATAATGCTCCAATATCGCATTACCCTGCGCCGATACCAAGAACAGCCCTGACTCAGCCGTCGACACCCATTTACGGTTGGCTGCATCCACCGCTATATCCGTCACAGTAGAACTGCCAAGCAAATAATCTGCATCATTAGTACCGTCATTACGAGGCACTTTAAGATGATTTATGCGCATAGACGGATTTGTGGCCTGAGAAGGATTGGATATCTCCACCACACCTTGATTGGTACCGAGCCACACCTTGCCATTGTGATCCTCCACAATAGCATATTGATCGCTCGGAGCATAGGAAATACCATCTTGATCCACAAACGAGCTCCACACGTGCCATTGGTCATCGGTAAAATCATTAAATGTGCCCCTGGTGTCATAAGCCAGCACTATATTTGCCGGCGACGCATCAAGCAAAAATATCATATTGCTACGCTTGCAATGCAGCATACGAAAATCCATATGACCCACATTGTTAGGTATTCCCGGCGAGTACCAGTCCTCCGGCATCACCTCATCGGCCGGCAAAGCGCGCTTATCGGCCGGCAGTATCCATATACTGTTGCTTTGATTGTTATTGTTGTTGGTCACCATCCACAGATTGCCACCACGGTCTATACTCACGCCATACACAATCCAACGATTGTCAATAGTTTCCAAAGGAGAGTTCTCAGGACCGTAATAACCCACAACCTCACCGTTGGTTATTTTGTAAAGACCATCACCGTTTGAACCTACATAATAGGTGTTTATATCATCAGGATCGCCGCAAAAGCTAGATGGAGACAATATATACTTACCTGCGCTTTTTTGGTATGATATAAACTTTGGATTGCTCGCCTCCACCGGATACGGTGCAAGAGGCTTGGCTTCCCCACTGCCCATATCTATCAGATCGGCCGACAACGGAGTGTAATATCCGCTTGCACCCGCCACTGTGAATTTGAATCGGGAGATACCCACATTGAACGCATATAAATGACGGCCGTCAGCAGCCGGCAACAGATAGTGCCCCAACTTCACACTGCGTTTTTCAGGAACGAAACGTGTTTGGAATGTGTGCAGCCCCCCATCCGCTCCATATCCGTAACACGACAAACCGTCACCGTTAAGCGACCATATCTTGTTTTTTCCCGAATATGTGGTAGCGCACTCATTGGGTATGTCCGTAGGCAACTTGCAAAGCAATGACAGATAATAACTGCTTGACAAAGTGCTGAGATACCCATTGGCCATCATGAACACTCCGTTTTTGTTCTTTACTATAGGCTGACACTTTGAGGACTTAAAAATCATGCGCTTCATCAAACACTGGTTGCTCTCAAAATCCAGCTCCAGCACAAGCATTCCATGCTCCACCAGGTTTTCGCTTTTAAGCAATATATGAGTATCGTCAACAGCCTTGATTTCACTTGCCCGCTCCATCTCGGAAATAAAAGTCAATGCGTTTACAGTGGCAAAGTTCTCCCCCATAGGTATGGTCATCAAACCTTCACCTTCCACTTCCATGACAATACGACCGTTCATCACCTCTATGCCGCCCACATTGCGATTCCACACACCGCTTTGCACCACTTCATTTCGGCTCATATTGTACTCCACCACACCAAACGAGGTTGCCAGATACATCTTGCCCGGAGCAAAGGCCACATCGTTGACCTTTAGAGGACGAGTAATCTCGCTGTCGCTCAAATCACTCATGTTCACCACCTTGCCCGATGGATACAACACATCCATATTACCATCGTCATATATTATGAGCAGATAGTTCTCATCGTAATTATAATAGATATTTGACACCTCAAAACCGTTCAGCTTGTTTTGTCGGGTATAACTGTACGATTCATCACTCTTGGGGTCATACTCAAACAAATTACCACCACTTTGATAATAAACCTTGCTGCCGGTATCTATCACCTTCTGAGCCGGAGGAGCAAACACCGGAAACACCTCCCATGTGCCTATTTCTGTTAACTGTTGGGCTGATACCGAAACAGAAGCCAGCACACACAATAAACCTGTTATAATAGTACGAATCATAGATACTTGCCTATTTATTCTATTTGTTGAGTAAATAATCCATAAGTTGTGCCACAGCGCGACCGCGATGCGATATGGCGTTCTTTTCGTCAGCACTCATCTGAGCAAAGCTCACACCGCGACCCTCCGGCTCGAATATAGGATCGTAACCGAATCCGTCTTTTCCACACGGTTCACGAAGAATCACACCGTCCACGCGACCCTCAAAGAAACGGGTCTCATCACCCTGAATCAGCGCTATCACAGTACTGAAATGAGCTTTGCGGTTGGTTTCATGCTCCATATTGTGCAGCAGCAGTTCCATATTGGCCTTTGAATCGTGACCGGGGCCGGCATAACGAGCCGAATACACCCCCGGCTCACCGTCAAGGGCATCCACCATCAATCCGGTGTCATCAGCAAAACAGTCATATCCGTAATGCTCCTTGATATATCGCGCCTTCTGCTCCGCATTACCTTGCAATGTGGGAGCAGTCTCGGGTATATCTTCATGACAATCTATATCGCTAAGCGACAATATATTGTATCTGCCGCCAACAATAGCGCGCAGCTCAGCCAGTTTATGGGCGTTGTTAGTAGCAAAAACCAATGAATCTACAGTATTTTTCATACTATAATAACGCATGCCTTATAAAAAAATTGCCCGGACCTAAGCCCGGGCAAACTGTTTATCAAATCACTATGTTCACTATTTTATTAGGCACCACTATCACCTTCCGGATAGGTTTGCCATCAATCCATTTGGCCGCGGCCTCATTGGCAAGAGCCGTTTTCTCCACCTCAGCCGGAACAGTACCCGAAGGCACCTCTATATTGAAACGAGGTTTACCGTTGACCGACACAGTGTATTTCACACTGTCCTCTTTCAAATACTCCTCGTTATGCTTTGGCCACTGGGCGTCACACACAGTGGTGTCATGTCCCAACGTGTGCCACAGCTCTTCGGCCACATGAGGTGCAAACGGAGCCAACAGTATCACAAATTGCTCCAAAATCTTGGCATTGTGACATTTCTGCTGTGTAAGCTCGTTTACACATATCATGAACGCCGATATGGAAGTATTGTAAGAGAAATTCTCTATGTCCTGTGTCACCTTTTTAATGAGCTTGTGAATGCTTTTAAGCGCCTCCTTGGTAGGTTCGCCGTCAGTCACAAGGTTTTCATCACCTTTATAGAAAAGGTTCCACAAACGCTTTATAAATCGGTTCACACCGTCTATACCGTTAGTGTCCCACGGCTTGCTCTGCTCCACAGGGCCAAGGAACATCTCGTACAAACGCAATGTGTCGGCACCGTAGCGATCCACAATGTCATCGGGGTTAACCACATTGAACATTGATTTTGACATCTTTTCAACAGCATATCCGCACACATATTTGTCACCGTCCTCAAGTATGAACTGGGCATCGTTGAACTCCGGCCGCCAAGCGCGGAACTTATCGGTGTCAAGCACATCGTTGGTCACTATATTCACATCCACATGAATGGGAGTCACATCGTAATCCTTGCGCAGATTGTAGCTCACAAAAGTATTGGTATCCTTTACACGATACACAAAATTGCTTCTGCCCTGAATCATGCCCTGATTTATGAGCTTTTGGAAAGGCTCGTCCTTACACACCGCACCGAGGTCATAGAGGAATTTGTTCCAGAAACGGCTGTAGATAAGGTGTCCTGTGGCATGTTCGGTACCGCCCACATACAAATCCACATTCTGCCAGTATTCATTGGCCTCACGGCTCACCAAAGCCTCATCATTGTGCGGATCCATGTAACGCAGATAATAGGCGCTTGATCCTGCAAAACCGGGCATGGTGCAAAGCTCGAGAGCACAACCATCCGTCGTTACCCAGTTCTTGGCACGACCCAACGGAGGCTCACCTGTTTCGGTAGGCAGATACTTGTCCACTTCGGGCAACTGCAATGGAAGCTCTTTTTCATCCAGCATATAAGGTATGCCATCCTTGTAATATACAGGGAACGGCTCGCCCCAATACCTCTGACGGCTGAATATGGCATCGCGCAAACGGTAATTCACCTTCACTTTGCCTATTCCCACTTTCTCCACATACTCTTTGGCAGCCTTGATTGCATCCTTTACATCCATTCCGTTGAGATCCAGTGTAGGGCCACAGCTGTTGATCATCTTGCCCTCCTTGGCATCAAACGACTCCTCGCTCACATCGGCACCTTCTATCAACGGTATTATGGGCAAATCAAAATGACGGGCAAAAGCGTAGTCGCGGCTGTCGTGAGCAGGCACAGCCATGATGGCACCTGTACCGTAGCCGGCCAGCACATAGTCACTCACATACACCGGAATCTTCTTACCGCTGAGTGGATTCTCAGCATACGCGCCGGTAAACACACCGCTCACCTTTTTATCAATCATGCGCTCGCGCTCTGTCTTATGTTTGATAGCGGCTATATACTCCTCCACCTCGGCTTTGTGTTCCGGAGTGGTCACTTGCCACACATATTCGCTCTCGGGAGCAAGAACCATGAAAGTCACGCCAAACACAGTATCGGCTCTTGTAGTGAATATAGTGAGCTTTATATCACTGTCAGCCACGGCAAACTCCATTTCGGCACCCTCCGAACGGCCTATCCAGTTGCGCTGTGTCTCCTTGAGCGAATCTGTCCAGTCAAGCTTGTCAAGACCCTCGAGCAAACGCTGTGCATACGCACTCACGCGCAGACACCACTGACACATCACTTTCTGCTCCACAGGATAACCGCCGCGTATGCTCACACCCTCGCTCACCTCATCATTGGCCAGCACAGTGCCGAGCTTCGGACACCAGTTCACCATTGTGTTGCCGAGATATGCCATACGGTAATTCATCAGCACATCGCTCTTGGCCTTGGCATCCATTCCATTCCACTCATCGGCTGTTATATTCAGCTCCTCTCCTTGAGCGGCATGAATATTAGCGGTACCCGAAATTTCAAGTTCCTTGATCAGCTCGGCTATGGGCATAGCCTTTTGTTTGGCAGTGTCATAGTAAGAATTGAACATCTTCATAAACGCCCACTGCGTCCACTTGTAATATGAAGGATCACAAGTACGGATCTCACGGCTCCAGTCATAGCAGAAACCTATCTTGTCAAGCTGGCTACGATAGCGGGCTATATTCTGAGTCGTGGTCACTTCTGGATGCTGGCCTGTTTGGATGGCATATTGCTCGGCAGGCAATCCATAAGCGTCATACCCCATGGGATGAAGCACATTGAACCCCTGTTGGCGTTTGTAGCGGGAATATATATCCGAAGCTATGTAGCCCAGCGGATGACCCACATGCAATCCGGCACCCGATGGATAAGGAAACATATCAAGCACATAAAACTTAGGTTTCTCTGTGTTGATATTCACTTCATAAGTCTTGTTTTCTCTCCAATAGTTTTGCCAGCGGCTTTCTATATCTTTATGGTTGTATTCCATTCTTTATATATTATTGTATAGTATTCTATTTCTTTGCGGTGATTTCAAGCATACGCTCTATAGGCTTCCGGGCTCTGTCAGCCACGACAGCATCCACCTCTATGGCCGGAGCCATATTGGCCAGCGCATCGCGCACCTTTTGCAGAGTGTTGAGCTTCATGTAGCTGCATTCATTACACCCGCAGGTGCTGTCGGCAGGAGGAGCAGGGATAAAAATCTTGTCAGGATATTTCTTCTGCATCTCATGAAGTATGCCGCTTTCGGTAGCCACGATGAACTCCTTGGCATCGCTCTTGCCTGCATAATCCAGCAGCACCGCTGTGCTCCCTATCTTATCAGCTATGAGTTGCAACGGTTTCTTGCATTCGGGGTGAACAAGCAACAGCGCTTCGGGATGTTCCTTCTTTATATCAACAATCTTTTCAAGCGAGAATTTCTCATGCACATGACAGGCTCCATGCCACAGCACCATATTACGACCGGTGACACTGTTGATATATCCGCCCAGATTCTGGTCCGGACCGAATATTATCTTTTCATCCTGTGGAAGCGACTCCACTATCTTGCGGGCATTTCCCGATGTCACCACTATATCAGTAAGAGCCTTCACCGCCGCCGTGGTATTGACATAGCTTATCACAGTGTGTCCCGGATGCTCCTTGATGA
>CAMWXV010000002.1 GCA_947178305.1 uncultured Porphyromonadaceae bacterium
TCTTCAACACATGGCTACCCAAGCGCACACCAAGCACCAACTGCTGAGCGTCCTGCGATGGCAAATTATCCTTCTCTGCGGCATGCGAAGCCAGCTTTGCCAAATCATGATGACAATCCAAATCAAAATTCATCACATCATGTTTGCTACCATCCACCATCTCGGTAACATTGAAATGGTAGGAATGTTTCTCATTGTTGCATTTACAGTCCATAGTAAATAAGTTTAAATGTTTCAACGCTTGGACTATCCAAGCATCGTAAGCCAAAACATCATTAGCCACACGATAGTTCATGCATTTCAACTTATTTGACTTATATTTACACTTCTGCCACAATCATCACACCTGAATTTTAAGGCTTTGAGCCGAAAGCTTCTGATACAGATCCAACGCATACACATCCGTCATGCCCGAAATATGATCCACCGCAGCCTGAATCTTGCCATACAACGTAGGTGCATTCACCTCATATTGCTGAGGAACCCTGCTCAGTAGCAAACGCGAATAATTTAGATGCGGATACAAAATAGCGTTCACAAGCTTGTCAAGCAGGAAAGTGATGATACTTGTACCGGCCAGCTCTATATCCACCACATCGGGAGCCTGATATATCTTGTCCCACGATAATGCTGTACACCGCCGATACCCATCACGCTGAAGTTCCGGAATATGATCTATAAGCGAACCTTTGAACTCTCCGCGAAGTATCTCCTCCTCGTGAGCCACAAACGTCTCGGCACAGCACTGAACCAACATACCTATCACACAAGAGCGCAAATATCCTATCTTCTCATTCTGATCCTCCACATATCCCATAGCGCGCTTCATCTTCTCAACACGCTCACACGAAAAAAATCCCAGCAACGTGTCTATCACTGTTCCGGTGTCTATCAGACCGAGTTTATGAGCGTCCTCGATATCCATCACCTCATAACATATGTCATCGGCAGCCTCCACAAGATAAACCAACGGATAACGGGCATAACGCACCTCGCCATTCACGCCCGGCTGACTGAGCATACCCAGCTCCTCAGCCACCTTAATGAAACTTTCACGCTCCGATGTAAAAAAACCGAATTTGGGCTTATCCACAGCCAAACTGCTTTCATACGGATACTTCACTATGGATGCGAGCATACTGTAAGTCATGGCAAATCCACCTGGACGACGACCGGCAAATTGATGTGTCAACAAGCGGAATGCATTCGCATTACCCTCAAACCTCGTTAAATCAGCCCATTGCTGAGGTGTAAGTTTGTCTTGAAGGTGACATCCTGCCCCCTCGCTAAAAAAAGTGGCTATGGATTTTTCACCAGAATGGCCAAACGGAGGATTTCCAAGATCGTGAGCCAAACATCCGGCAGCCACAATCTCCCCCATTGCATCAAGCTTTTCCACCCACGGTTCGCCACGATATTTGTCACGCAACCTTAATGCCACCTCTGTAGCCATAGAACGTCCCACACACGACACCTCAATACTATGAGTAAGCCTATTGTGTACAAATATACTACCCGGAAGCGGAAACACCTGCGTTTTATTCTGCAATCGGCGAAAAGGCGACGAAAACACCAACCGATCATAATCGCGCTGAAAATCGCTGCGTATACCGGGCTTGTTATCGTGAAACTCCTCCAGACCGAAACGCTTGTCGCAAATCAGCCTGTCCCAATGCATCTTCTGTGAACAATTATGTGTCATAGCATAAGTATATAATAAGCGAACAGAACAAAATAAAGTCAACTCATAATTTTAGCTCTGTCAAAAGCAAATATAATGGAAATATACGGATAAAAAAAGAGTTGTCTCACGACAACTCTTTTCCCTTTAAACCTTTATCTTAATCTAATACTATGAAAAACACACATACAAATGTAATCACATTTTTTCAAACAAGACAATACTTCAACATCAATTTAACACAGTTTTAACTAAACCAATTACCAATCGCCATATTTTTATCTACCAAATCCGTTCACCCACTGTTTAGCACCTCCAAAATCAGTTTCACACAATATTCAACCCACCACGCGCCTCACATAAAAACACATTTCAAATTGCCCACCATATATATCCGAACCTATCATTATATTTATTAATTTTGCAAATTGAATCAAACAACCCCAATGGACAGCATTGACATTATTATATATGTGATACTATCAGCGGCGGCAATACTGGGCTATTCGCGTGGTTTCGTGCGTCAGGCTGGAGCCATATGCGCATTGATACTTGCAGTGATTGCCGCACACATGTTCGGTCCATGGGCCACGGAGCATCTGTTTGCAGGTGCCTCAGAACCCGAAGAATCATCCATGAACGCCTACGGAGCCGCCACAGCCGGATATGCAGTGGTGTTCGTGGTGGTATGGATAGCCGTATGGCTCACATCTCGACTGCTGCACGGCGCTCTCAAAACCATAAAACTCGGCGGGCTCAACTCTTTGGCCGGAGCATTGTTCACAGCATTGGAATGGGCACTCGGCATGAGTCTTGCACTCAACCTATGGCACATGGTTTCCACCTCATGGCAACCATGCACCCTCACCTCAAAATACGTGATGTCACTGTTGCCTTGGCTAACAGGTGCCCTCGGGAAAACTAACTTTATATGAAAATCAATTGTTGTAAGTACTGAAAAGTATGAAAGACATGACCACAGATAAAACCACCAAGCCGGAAAAGAACGATTCCAAGAACGTGATAGACAACGTGACCGGAAACGAATACAAATACGGCTTCACAACCGATATTGACACAGACATAATCCCCCGGGGACTGAACGAGGATGTGGTACGGTTCATATCGGCAAAAAAAGGAGAGCCGGAATGGCTGCTTGAATTCCGCCTCAAAGCGTTTCGCCACTGGCTCACGCTCACCCCTCCGGAGTGGGCGCATCTTGACATTCCTGAAATTGACTTTCAGGCCATAAGCTACTATGCAGCGCCCAAAGTCAAAGAAAACCCCAAAAGCCTTGACGAAGTGGACCCCGAGCTGCTTGACACATTCAGCAAACTCGGTATATCGCTTGACGAGCAAAAAAAACTCACCGGTGTGGCTGTGGATGCGGTAATGGACTCCGTAAGCGTAAAAACCACCCATCGCGACAAACTTGCCGAATTAGGCGTGATTTTCTGCTCCATATCCGAAGCCGTCAAAGACTATCCCGAATTAGTCCAAAAATACTTGGGCAAAGTAGTGCCGTACACCGACAACTTCTATGCCGCACTCAACTCCGCAGTGTTCTCCGACGGCTCGTTCGTATACATACCCAAAGGCGTACGCTGTCCCATGGAGCTGAGCACATATTTCCGCATCAACGCCGCAGGCACAGGTCAGTTTGAACGCACTCTCATCGTTGCCGACGACGACGCATACGTGAGCTACCTTGAAGGCTGCACCGCACCCATGCGAGATGAAAACCAGCTGCATGCAGCCATCGTGGAAATAATAGTTGAAGACCGCGCCGAAGTAAAATACTCCACCGTGCAGAACTGGTATGCAGGAGACAAACAAGGACGCGGCGGTGTCTACAACTTTGTCACCAAACGAGGTCTATGCCGTGGTGACCATTCCAAACTGTCGTGGACACAAGTGGAAACAGGTTCGGCCATCACATGGAAATACCCCAGCTGCGTACTGAGCGGCGAAGGTGCCGTAGGCGAATTTTACTCCGTGGCCGTCACCAACAACTACCAGCAAGCCGACACCGGCACCAAGATGATACATCTCGGCAGCAACACCAGAAGTACCATTGTGTCAAAAGGCATATCAGCCGGACACAGCCAAAACTCCTATCGCGGACTGGTCAAGGTTGCCCCCAAAGCCAACGGCTGCCGCAACTACACCCAATGCGACAGCCTGCTTCTAAGCTCCACATGCGGTGCACACACATTCCCTTATATAGATGTGCTCAACGACACTGCCGTAGTAGAGCATGAAGCCACCACATCAAAAATCTCCGAAGACCAGATATTCTACTGCAACCAGCGAGGCATACCCACAGAGGAAGCCGTAGGACTGATAGTCAACGGTTATGCCAAGGAAGTGATGAACAAACTACCCATGGAATTTGCCGTAGAAGCCCAAAAGCTGTTGCAAATCACCTTGGAAGGCTCTGTAGGATAACAATCACACCACCACACACTCAAAAAAACAACATCAAAGATGGACGAAATACTTCTCAATGTCACAGACCTCCGCGCCGGAATAGAAGGCAAGGAGATACTCAAAGGAATCAACCTCACCGTCCGCCCGGGCGAGGTTCACGCCATAATGGGACCAAACGGCTCCGGTAAAAGCACTCTCAGCGAAGTACTTGCCGGCAACCCGGCATTCTCTGTAAACGGCGGTTACGTTGATTTCCACGGCAAAGACCTTTTGGCTCTGTCGCCCGAAGATCGCAGTCACGAAGGTCTGTTTCTGTCATTTCAATATCCGGTAGAGATACCCGGCGTATCAATGGTCAACTTCATGCGCGCTGCCCTCAACGCCAAACGCAAATATTTCAATGAAGAACCGTTGAGCGCCACTGAATTCCTCAAACTTATGCGCCAGAAACGCGCCATTGTGGAGCTTGACAACAAACTCGCATCTCGTGCGGTCAACGAAGGATTCTCCGGAGGTGAGAAGAAACGCAACGAAATATTCCAGATGGCTGTACTTGAGCCTCGTTTGTCAATTCTTGACGAAACCGACTCCGGTCTTGACATTGACGCTCTGCGAATAGTGGCAGGAGGTGTCAACAAACTGCGAACCGAACGCAACGCCACCATAGTGATCACCCACTACCAGCGTCTGCTTGACTACATCAAGCCCGACTTTGTTCACGTGCTCTACAAAGGACGCATAGTGCGCACCGGAGGCCCCGAGCTGGCCTTGGAGCTTGAAGAGCGAGGATACGACTGGATCAAAGAAGAAATCGATTGATGACATGAGCACACCCGTCAATAGCCTTACCCAATACATAGAGCTGTACACAACGCACAAGGCGGATATAAATGCCAATTCCGCTCCCGCGCTCAACGCACTGCGCCCGCAGGCTCTGAGCCAACTCACCGACACAGCCCTGCCCCACACCGACACAGAGGGATATGAACGCACATCCATAGCGGAGATGTTTGCCCCCGACTTCGGTGTCAACATCATGCGAATGAACATACCGGTGGATGTGGCAGCATCATTCCGTTGCGATGTTCCCAATATCAGCACCCTGCTCGGAATTGTGGTAAACGACTCCTTCCACCCTACCGCCACACTGCACAACAAATTGCACGACGGTGTGATATTCGGCTCCCTTTGCAAAAACGCCACAACCCATTCCGAGCTTGTTGCCAAGCATTACGGCTCTTTGGCCCCTCTCACCAATCCTTCTGTGGCACTCAACACATTGCTATGTCAGGACGGAGTGCTGATTTATGTGCCCAAAAGTGTAAAATTGGAGAAACCACTGCAGTTGGTCAACATATTCTCATCGCCGGCACCACTGGCAGCGTTTCGCCGCATACTGGTGGTGCTGGAAGACGATGCCGAAGCACGACTGCTGATTTGTGACCATGCACAAGACAACGAACAGCAATATTTGGCTTCGCAAGTGATAGAAGTGATAATGGGACGCAACTCCATATTTGACCTCTACGACATTGAGGATTCATCGCCCAACACCCGCCGCCACTCCATGCTGTATGCATCGCAATCCGACGGAAGCAACCTGCTGGTCAACGGCATGACATTGGAATGCGGCACCACACGCAACGACTACAATATACAACTGCCCGGATCTCATGCCGAAACCACCCTTGCAGGTATGGCCATAGCTTCCGGCACACAGCACGTGGACAATAATTCACAGGTCACTCACACCGGATGCTCAAGCAAGAGCAACCAACTGTTCAAATACGTGATTGACGACAATGCCACAGGCGCATTTGAGGGAGGTATACTCGTGGCTCCGGGAGCACAATACACCGAAGCCTATCAAAGCAACCGCAATCTGCTTGCCTCCACCGGAGCGCGGATGCACACCAAACCACAGTTGGAAATATACAACGATGATGTAAAGTGCAGCCACGGCGCCACCACAGGCCAACTGGACGGTGAGGCTCTGTTCTACATGCGTTCGCGCGGCATTCCGGAATCAGAAGCCCGCACCATGCTTATGCAAGCCTTCATGACCGATGTAATTGACACCGTGCGCATTCCCGGACTCTGTGAAAGACTGCATTATCTTGTAGACAAACGATTTCAAGGCGGGCTGCGCCAATGCGGTTCATGCGGTTCCTCTTGTCACGACACCAAAACCAAACAACAATGAGCAACAATCCGGGATTTGACTGCCGCAAGGATTTTCCAATACTGGAACGCAAGATACATGGAAAGGAGCTGATATACCTTGACAACGCAGCGTCCACCCAGACACCACGACAGGTAGTGGATACCATAGGTGCCATGTATTTTACTCATAAAGCCAATGTTCACCGTGGAGTTCATACTCTGTCAATGGAGGCCACCGGCCTACAAGAAGCCGCACGTGCCAAAGTGGCTGATTTCATCGGCTCCCCTACCACTGAACAGATAATTTTCACCCGCGGCACCACTGAGGCAATAAACCTTGTGGCATCAAGCTACGGAGAACTGCTTAACGAGGGTGACGAAGTGATACTCACCCAAATGGAGCATCACGCCAACATCGTTCCCTGGCAACTGCTAAGCCAACGACGGGGTATCGTCATCAAAGTCGTCCCCATTACAGCCAACGGACAATTGGACATGGATGCGTTCAAGTCCTTATTTTCTCCACGCACCAAAGTTGTGTCGGTTTGCCACGTGTCCAATGTGCTCGGCACCATCAATCCCATAAAAGAGATCATAGATATGGCTCACCGTCATGGAGCGGTGGCAGTGATTGACGGAGCACAGGCGATAGCCCACATCAAGGTGGATGTAAAAGCACTTGACGCAGATTTCTATCTGTTCTCATCACACAAGATGTATGGTCCGTGCGGCGTGGGCGTACTTTACGGACGGAAAGAACTGCTTGAAAAAATGCCTCCGTATCAAGGCGGAGGCGAAATGATAAGCCATGTTTCGTTTGAACGCACCACCTATGCCGACCTCCCATACAAATTTGAAGCCGGCACACCTGATTACGTTGATATTGCAGCACTTACCACTGCCATAGATTATATTTCGGGAATAGGTCTGGACCGCATAGCGCAACACGAACACGACCTGCTGCAATACACCACCGAAAAAATGCTTCAGATTCCGGGCATGAGAATATTCGGCACAGCACCCGGCAAAAGCGCCGTCATATCATTCCTTATAGGCAACGAGCATCACTACGACATAGGGCTGCTGCTTGACAAACTCGGAATAGCGGTGCGCACCGGCCACCATTGCGCCCAGCCGCTCATGCAGGCATTGGGCATAGAAGGCACGGTAAGAGCATCCATGGCCGTGTACAACACAAGAGAGGAATGCGATAATTTCATTGCCGCGCTCAACCGTGTGGCATCAATGCTCGGATAGGAATGCTTACAGAAGAGGAAAAACTGCGTTACTCCCGCCATCTTTCATTACCGGGATTCGGAGAAGAGGCACAGCAAAAGCTCAAGGAGGGATCGGTGCTGGTGATAGGTGCCGGCGGCTTGGGCAGTCCGGTGCTGCTTTATCTCGCCGCCGCCGGAGTGGGACGCATTGGAATTGCCGACGGTGACAACGTGGACACTACCAACCTACAACGACAGATTATCCATAGCACAGAATGGATAGGCAGAAGCAAAGTCAGTTCCGCAGCACAAAGAATACGCAGCCTCAACCCGGACATCACAGTAGAGGAATATCACTCTTTTGTCAATGAACAAAACATCAGCGAGCTAATATCGCATTACGATTTTGTGATAGACGCAACCGATAACCTCGCCATAAAATTCATGGTGAACGATGCTTGTGTAACAGCCGGAAAACCATACAGTCACGGCGCGATATTCCAATATGAAGGACACACTATGACTGTGCTTCCAGGCACAGCAAACTTGCGCACACTGTTTGCCGATGAACCGGAAAACATGGACGAAGCCCCTTCGGGACCTCTTGGAGTGGTCCCCGGCGTACTTGGCACATTACAGGCCACTGAAGCAATAAAATACCTTGGCAATGTGGGCGAATTGCTCACAAATCGTCTGCTCAGATTTGACCTGCGCACAATGCTATTCTCCACTATCCGACTATAGGAGCATAAGCGGCGAAATGAATGGTTAAATAGTTTGGGAGATTGGTGGGAATTTTGTAATTTCGCCACTGTAATTTATCCATACCCTTACCGCCTTGATAAGTCGGTAATCCTAAGCTAATTAACTCTAAAATAGATTACATAAACAGTATGAGTAAAGAAAAGAAATTCTTAACTTGTGACGGTAATCAGGCAGCTGCCCATATCTCGTATATGTTCTCCGAGGTAGCCGCTATTTACCCCATCACACCTTCGTCAACAATGGCGGAGTATGTTGACGAATGGGCCGCAGCCGGTCGTAAAAACATTTTTGGTGAAACAGTGCTCGTTCAGGAGATGCAGAGTGAAGGCGGTGCCGCAGGTGCCGTTCACGGCTCACTCCAGGCCGGAGCCTTGACCACCACCTACACAGCATCGCAAGGTTTGCTGCTGATGATCCCCAATATGTACAAAATTGCCGGCGAGCTGCTTCCTTGTGTGTTCCATGTATCCGCACGTACCATAGCATCTCACGCATTGTCAATTTTCGGTGACCATCAGGACGTAATGTCGGTTCGTCAAACCGGTTTTGCAATGCTGGCAGAAGGTTCCGTACAGGAAGTGATGGACCTGGCAGGTGTAGCCCACCTGAGCACCATCAAGAGCCGCGTGCCTTTCGTGAATTTCTTTGACGGCTTCCGCACATCACACGAAATCCAAAAGATTGAAGTTGTGGAACAGGAAGACCTCGCACCCCTGGTGGATCGCAAAGCCTTGGCTGAGTTCCGCGAACGCGCCCTCAACCCCGATGCTCCCGTAGCTCGCGGTATGGCCGAGAACGGTGACGTATTCTTCCAGCATCGTGAAGCCTGCAACAAGTACTATGAAGCAGTGCCCGAAATCGTGGAAGAGTACATGGGTGAAATATCTAAAATCACCGGCCGCGAATATCACTTGTTCAACTACTACGGCGCACCCGATGCAGAACGCGTAATCATAGCCATGGGCTCAGTTACCCAGGCCGCACAGGAAGCCATTGACCACCTGCTTTCAAAAGGCGAAAAGGTAGGTCTCGTGGCTGTACACTTGTATCGTCCGTTCTCTGCAAAACATTTCCTTGCAGCCGTTCCCAAAACAGCCAAGCGCATCGCCGTGCTTGACCGCACAAAAGAACCCGGTGCAACAGGAGACCCCTTGTACCTGGATGTTGCAGAATGCTTCACAGGCGTAGCCGATGCACCTCAAATCGTGGCCGGCCGCTACGGTCTTGCATCCAAGGACACCACTCCCGCACAAATCATAGCTGTTTACGACAATCTGGCATTGCCCGAACCCAAGAACCATTTCACCGTTGGCATCGTGGATGACGTGACATTCACATCACTCCCTCCGATGGAAGAGATAGCCCTGAGCGGTGAAAGCACTTTCGAAGCCAAATTCTACGGTCTCGGAGCAGACGGAACAGTCGGTGCCAACAAGAACTCAGTGAAGATTATCGGTGACAACACTTCCAAATATTGTCAGGCATACTTTGCTTACGACTCCAAGAAATCAGGAGGTTTCACCTGCTCTCACCTGCGCTTCGGTGACGATCCCATCCGCTCTACATACCTGGTGACAACTCCTAACTTCGTGGCTTGTCACGTACAGGCTTATCTGCACATGTATGATGTGACACGCGGCTTGCGCGATGGCGGCACATTCCTGCTCAACACTATCTGGGAAGGCGAAGAGCTGGCCAAGAACCTGCCCAACAACATCAAGAAATATTTCGCAGACCACAATATCACCGTTTACTACATCAACGCTACCAAGATAGCTCAGGAAATAGGTTTGGGCAACCGCACCAACACTATTCTTCAGAGCGCATTCTTCCGTATCACAGAGGTTATCCCTGTGGACCTTGCCGTTGAGCAGATGAAGAAATTCATTGTGAAAAGCTACGGCAAGAAGGGTGAAGACGTGGTTAACAAGAACTACGCAGCCGTGGATCGCGGTGGCGAATACAAACAGCTGCCCGTAGACAAGGCTTGGAGCAATCTGCCTGCTGACGAAGCCGCCGTCAACAACGATCCTGCATTCATCAACGAAGTTGTCCGTCCTATCAACGCTCAAAACGGTGACTTGCTGAAAGTATCAGCTTTCAAAGGTATTGAAGACGGCACTTGGGCACAGGGTACAGCCGCTTATGAAAAACGTGGTGTGGCTGCATTCGTTCCCGAATGGAAAGAGGAGAACTGTATACAGTGTAACAAGTGTGCATACGTATGTCCTCACGCTGCCATCCGTCCGTTTGTGCTTGACGCTGAAGAAATGGCAAAAGCACCGTTTGGCGAAGAGGGCACATTGGCTGCCATCGGCAAAACATTCACCGGCATGCGCTTTATCCAGAGCGTAGATGTGCTTGACTGTCTCGGTTGCGGAAACTGTGTGGATGTATGTCCCGGCAAGAAGAACAAGGAAACAGGCGAATTTGAGAAGGCTCTTGTCATGAAGCCTCTTGAATCTCAGCTTGATGTTCAGAAAGAATGGGATTACTGCGTGGCCAATGTGGCTTCAAAACAGCACCTCGTGGATGTGAAAGCCAGCGTGAAGAACAGCCAGTTTGCAACTCCTTTGTTTGAATTCTCCGGCGCATGCTCCGGTTGCGGTGAAACTCCTTATGTGAAACTCATTAGCCAGCTTTACGGTGACCACGAAATGGTGGCCAACGCTACCGGTTGCTCGTCAATCTACTCCGGCTCAGTGCCTTCAACTCCTTACACCACCAACGCCAAGGGTCATGGTCCCGCATGGGGCAACTCCTTGTTTGAGGATTTCTGCGAATTCGGTCTCGGTATGTTCATTGCCAACGAAAAACTTCGCGCACGTTTGGAAGAGGCTATGAAGACCGCTACCACCTGCCCCAACTGCAGCAACGAAATCCACGAGCTTGCTCAACGCTGGCTTGACAACAAGGAAGATGCTGTAATCACCCGTGAGATAGCTGACGCCATCCTGCCTTTGTGCGAGGCTTGCGGTTGCGACACCTGCAAGACCATTCTTGACATGAAGCACTACATCGTGAAACGCTCACAGTGGATTATCGGTGGTGACGGCGCAAGCTACGATATAGGTTTCGGCGGTTTGGACCACGTGCTCGCTTCCGGCAAGAATGTGAACCTGCTGGTACTTGACACCGAGGTTTACTCCAACACCGGTGGTCAGGCTTCAAAAGCAACTCCTCTTGGCGCCATAGCTAAATTCGCAGCTTCCGGCAAACGTATCCGCAAAAAAGACCTCGGCCTTATCGCCAGCACCTACGGATATGTTTACGCCGCTCAGGTGGCAATGGGTGCAGACCAGGCTCAAACCCTCAAAGCCATCCGCGAGGCAGAAGCCTATGACGGACCTTCAATCATCATTGCTTACGCTCCTTGTATCAACCACGGCATCAAAGCCGGTATGGGCAAAGCACAGCAGGAGGAAGAGAACGCAGTTAAGTGCGGATACTGGCACCTGTGGCGCTACAACCCCGCATTGGAAGAAGAAGGTAAGAACCCATTCACTCTTGATAGCAAAGAACCTGATTGGGACAAATTCGAAGACTTCCTCAAAGGCGAGGTTCGCTACGCTTCAGTGCTCAAACAGTATCCCAACGAAGCTGCCGAATTGTTTGCCGCTGCCAAGGATAACGCCAAATGGCGCTACAACAACTATCGTCGCCTTGCTCAGCAGCAATGGGGCGTAGATCCCGAAGCCGGCAACCAGCCCAAGTAATCAATTGATTTCCCTTTATACAGAAAAGCGGAGGCCAACACGGCTTCCGCTTTTCTGCATACAACAATTGTGAAGACTTCACTTTACAGAATGTCATTGTGCTCTTGCCGTGCGTTGGCGGAGGGCTGCTCCTTACCGGGGACTCCGGGCGTGGACGGCTCACGCTATGGCATGCTTGGCCGTGTGAGGCTGTGGCTCCGGTGACGCATCAAGACCTACCTGATAACCCAAGAGGATCGGTGTCTTCGCTGTCCAGGCAGGGATAAGACGACGTGCCCCGCACGGGATCAATGTCGGGCAGTTCGTAGCCTACCGGGAGAGCATAGGCCGCTGTAACATTTGGCGTGGGATCGGTAACAGAAAAGGCGCTGTGAAACCACGGCTCACGCTGCTGCACGGCGCGATGGCGGCGGTAGGACACATGGAAACTGTTGGTGAGGCGACTGCGTGGATTGTGGCGGCCGGTGACGAAGAGATAGCGGCTATGGCCATGATAGGTGACGGCCTGATCGTAGTACGTGTAATGGTTGCGGTTGCTTCGGCTCCGCCGCAAAAGGTGCGCGCAGAGCACGAAGACCATGTCAAAGCTACGGCCTATGCTGCTCCTGAGTCCGCGCGGGGTGTAGACCTTGACGTGGCCGGGAAGCTGACGTGCGAAGTTCTCGCCGTAGGAGCGTGTGAGGGTGATGACGGCAACCTCAATGGGACTGCCGCCCTCCCGCTGACGCAACGAGTCTATCCACCAGGCGTAGGAGACCAGACGGTCCAGGAACTGGCCGTCATAGTACGTGCGTGTCTGGTTATAGTAAAGACGCACGTTGCGGCCATGCTGACGGTTGCACTCCAGTGTGGCGAACACGCTGCGCTCAAATGGATTTAGCCACAAGGAGCAGTGACGCTGAAAGCCGTGGAGGTAGTTGGGCAGCGGGACGCGAAGGGTGGTATGTGGGGTGTTTGTCGCCATTTTCGCCCGCAAAGATACTCTCACGAGGGCACCTGGCAGAGGACAAAAGAACCGGAAGCCGAGATACAGGCCACTCAGGCTGCTTTGCTTGGGACACCTACGAGTAGGCAAAAGAAGAACATTTTATTATGCACCGAATAGATGGTGGCTGAAATGGATATAAAAAAAGAATGAGTAACGAAAGTCGAAACTTAACGATACTCATTCTCCTCTCTCCTCAGCGGTGCGGACGGGACTCGAACCCGCGACCCCCTGCGTGACAGGCAGGTATTCTAACCAGCTGAACTACCGCACCAAGGTTTTTGCTTTGTTTGAGGCAGTGGTTATTGCCGTTTTGCGAGTGCAAAGATAGGGCGAGTTTTTGAACTGTGCAAGTATTTTCCAAAAAAAATGCAGAAAAATGTGATTTTTTTTGTTTTTGGGTGTTTATCGGGGTCAAAATAGGGGGAGAGTTGCGGATTTCGCTCAATATGGCTATCTTTACGGTGATATATGTACGGCAGATTTTTTTTCATAACAATGATAGTAACAGCAGGTATTTTTGCAAGCTGCATGAGCAGCGGTGCAAGTTCCTGCGATGAGAATGTTTTGGGCTGGCTTGACACCGATTCCGCCGCCCCATACAACAACCCTCTTCCAGAAATGCCTGAGCCGACACAAAAAATCAAGATAAAAAGTGTCGGGCCATTGGCAAAGGTGTTCAACGACAGCAATTACATACATCGCGAGGATGCCGAGATGATAGGTATAGAGCCTTTGAGTGACACCCGCTCGCATTTTTATCCCGGGAAAGAGCTTGTAAAGGTGACTTCATGTGAGGATTTTTATGTGGAGCCGCTCACACACTCCAGCCCATATGTAATTCCGGAGGCTGCCGCGATGCTGCATGAGATAGGAAAACGATTTCGCGATTCACTTAACGCCCGCGGCGGTGGCGACTATCGTATAAAAGTGACCAGTGTGCTGCGTACCCCGGCAAGTGTGCGCAGACTTCGCAGAGCCAACCGCAATGCCATAGATTCATCGGTACACCAATTGGGCACAACAATTGATGTGAGCTATTCAAAATTCATGGCATACTCCCCTACTCCGGCACGCAGTGCGGAGGATTTGAAAAATTTGCTCGGCGAGGTTCTATACGCAATGAGAGAAGAGGGGAAATGCTGGGTAAAATACGAACGCAAACAACCATGCTACCACATTACAGTGCGTCCTAAACCAAACGAACTATGACAAAGACCAAACAAACATCGGCATTACCACCGCTTAAAGGACGGCCATGGTGGGTGAAGATTTTAGCATATACCGCAGGATTTTTTGGCATGGCAGCCATGCTAATCGTAGGAATCGCCACTCTGGCGGTATGGATTCTGACTCCGGAGAAACTAACCCCGATTGTGGAGGAGACCGCATCATCGTACCTAAACGCCGAGGTCAAAGCCAAACGTGTGGAACTAACCTATTGGAGCAGCTGGCCAAGACTCAGCCTTGAGGTGGATTCACTAACAGTTGTGAGCCATTCCTTACAAGGGATCAGCATGTCGGAGCGCAGTCTGCTGCCGGCAGATGCCGACACCCTGCTGACTTTGGAGCATTTTGAGGGCGGGATTCATATGCTCAACCTTATGAAAAACAAACTCTCGCTATATGATGTGCAGCTGAAACGCCCTATGTTGAATCTTGTGGCACTTGATTCTACGCACGTGAACTATGACATAGTGCCAACAGAACCTGAAGAGGAGCCAAACAGCACCCCGATGCCCTTTACGGCCATATCAATCAACAAATTTGAGATTACAGGAGGTTTTCCGATTCGCTATTTCTCTGCGGCCGACTCTACGAATGTGGCATTCACCCTTCACGATTCATCTATAAAAGGAGAGAACGAGCCTACCTATGCCATAAGCATAAGCGGACACGGCAGCAGCCATATGCCCAAACTGCCTATAGACAGTCTGTATTTAGGCATGAACGGAGATTTGACATGGGATCCGTTCATAAACCCAATGGCATTGGAACTAAACAATTTCAACATCCAGGCGGGAAAACTCGCAATGGATTTTTCAGCAAAAATAGATGCTCGCGACTCTATCAAGATAAACTCTCTTGACATCAATGCTCCACACCTTGGCTTGTCGGATGCCATAGATATTATTCCAGCAACAATGCGCGGAGAGTTAGCAAAAATATCCACCGACCTTGAGGTGGCTCTAAACATAAAACTACTCAGACCTTACATAATCGGATCCAACAATATACCATGGATAAATGCAAGTATCACAATTCCGGACGGAACATTGAGATACGAGCAACTTTATTTGCAACGAATCAATGCTGACATAGAGGCGATGGTAAACGGAGACAACCTTGACAAAAGCACCGTTAATGTAAAAAATTTCACTGCCGTGGCACGCGCCATGGGGTTTGCGGTAAGTGGCAAAGTAAGCACGCCGTTGTCAAACCCCACTGTGTCAGGAAAGTTCAAAGGAGGGGTATCTCTCACGCGTATTCCAAAAGTGCTATGGCGCAAACTGGGAATGGAGATGAAAGGTCTGCTCACCGGAGAGGCCGATTTCAAGTTGCGCCAAAGCTGGCTCAATGCCAAGAACTTTCACAAGGTGAGTGTCAACGGACACTTGACGCTAAGCGACTTTGAGCTATCGGACTCGGCAAACGACCTGCGAGCCAATATGCACAAAGCCAAATTTGACCTCGGATCGCGCTCCAAACTTGATGTAAACGGATACAACGTGGATTCGCTGTTAACAGCTTCTCTGCAAATTGATACCATATGGATGGCAAGCAACGGAATGGAGATTGCGGGACGTGGCCTGAAAGCCGGAGTGGGCGCCAGAAATGTGGCCTCAACCACAGACACTACCCAAATCAATCCGATAGGAGGTGCAATAAAAGCGGAGCTACTTACTTTACACAGTGAGTCCGACACTATATCGGTACGAATCAAAAATGCGTCAGTCAATGCATCATTGCGCCGTTATAACCAAGATTCACGAGCCCCTCATCTGGGAATGACAGTTGCCGCCAACAGAATAAGATATGCCGACGCCCTCAACCGTGTGACCTTGCGTGAAGCATCGGTAAACGCACAACTTCACCCACGCAAACTACGCAAGATGGGCGCTTCAATGCAGGCAAGGTACGATTCAATAGCTGCATTGCACCCGGAACTAAGCTCCGACAGCATAATGGCACTCGCACGCCCCAAACGTCGCAACAAAGCACGCCAAGAGGTCAACAACCAACGCGAAAATATGGATTTCGGTGTGGACGGAAAGCTACGCAAAGCTCTGCGCCAATGGCAACTGGAAGGGTCATTACAAGCAAAGCGCGGACGACTGCTCACTCCTTTCTTGCCGTTGCGTAACACGTTGCGCAATCTTGACATGAAGTTCAACACTGACAGCATAACATTGACAAACACCAAGATTGTCAGCGGACAAAGCGATTTCACCCTCAATGGCAAACTCAACAACATATCACGCGCACTGACATCGCGCAGAGGCGCTCCGATAACATTGGAATTCAGCATGCGCAGCGATACGGTAAACATAAACCAACTTACCGACGCCCTGCTGGCCGGAGCGGCATTTGCCGACAAATTAAGCAAAGGCACTGTAACTATCTCCAACAGCGACAGCGATGAAGCTGTGCAAAAGTCAATTGACAATGCCACTGCAACAGAAAACCGTGCGGCCCTTATTGTGCCCGCCAATGTTCAAGCCAATCTGAAGCTGAACGCAAAGAATGTGATATACGGAGATTTGGCTTTAAACCGATGTCGCGGAGCTGTGGAAGTGTATGACGGAGCCATAAGGATATCGCCTCTCAGCGCCAGAACAGCCATAGGCTCGGTGACAATGTCTGCGCTATACACCGCCCCAAACATTGATAGTTTGAGTTTTGCAACCGGTATCAATATAAAACGCCTACATCTTGGCGATGTGCTCAATATGGTGGGAGGAATAGACACCATAATGCCACTGCTCAAATCTGTGGACGGAATAGTGGATGCCGACATGGCCATGAGCACACGTCTTGACTCAATGCTGAACTTTGACCTCGCTTCGGTAGACATGGCGCTGAAACTGTCGGGTGACAGCCTTGTACTGATGGATTCGGAAACATTCCGCACCCTTGGCAAATGGCTAATGTTCAAGGACAAACAAAACAACATGATAGACCATATGGCCGTGGAAATGATGGTAAAGGATTCAAGACTGAACCTATTTCCGTTCATATTTGATATGGATCGCTACAAACTCGGTGTAGCCGGAGGAAATGATATGGGACTGAATCTTGACTATCATGTGGCTGTGCTCAAATCACCGCTACCGTTCAAGTTCGGAATCAACATCAAGGGCACACCGGAAGACATGAAGATAAGTCTTGGCAAGGCACGACTCAATGAAAAGTCCGTGGCAACGACACGCAATGTGGCCGACACGATACGCATAAACCTTGTCAACGAAATTTCACGTGCCTTCAAAGCCGGCATACGTCGCAAAGGCTCGCCAAAACTGGAGATGGACAATATGTCCGGTTCAACATCCATCTTCACTGAAGAACAATTGAGCCGAGCAGACTCAATAGCCTTTATACAACAAGGTCTCATGGAGGCTCCAAAGGGATTTGAGATGCCGGACAGCACCGCAACAGACAGCAAAAACAGTAAGAAGAAGGATAAAAAGAAACGAAACAAGAAGTAATGTTCACAGACGATATCCAAGCTTTTCTCAAGCGCCACAACTATATAAAGGTAGAACCGCGCGCCGCGTTGATAGACATGGACGGCACGCTTTATGACAGCATGCGTTTTCACTCACGCGCGTGGCATATGATGTGCTCAGAGGCCGGCATACCGAGCGAGGAGGATGAATTCTTCATGTACGAGGGACGAACCGGTGCTTCTACCATCAATCTACTGTTTGACAGAACCTACGGACACAATGCCACCGAAGACGAGATAAAACGCCTTTATCATCGTAAAACCGAAATATTCCAAGAGATTGCCTCCGTAGAAAAAATGCCCGGAGCCGAGGATCTGCTACTGTTCATGCAGCAAATAGAGATGCAACGCATACTGGTGACAGGGTCGGGACAACGCTCCCTGATAGACAGGCTGGAAAAAGATTTTCCCGGTAGTTTCAGCTCGGAAACCATGATCACTGCACGTGATGTGGTTCATGGCAAACCTCATCCCGAACCTTATACCATGGCCATGAAACTGGCTAAAGTACAGCCGTGGCAGTGCGTGGTGATAGAGAACGCCCCTCTCGGTGTGGCCGCGGGCGATGCCGCGGGAGCATTCACAATAGGCGTGACCACCGGTCCGATACCTCGCGAGGAACTGGAGAAAGCCGGAGCGGCATTGGTGTTTGACTCCATGGAGGAACTGGCCGAAAAATTTCCCATACTTGTGTATTCACTTATCACCACATCGCGCAATTTCAATTGATACAATGCAATCGCTGGTTTTCACTCTATCACCGGGGTTAGAGCTGTGCAAAGTGATAGAACGCATGGCGCCAGAAGGCGGTGTGTTCACACTATGCGACTCCAATACCGCAAGTCTTGTGTATCCGCTGATGACGCAAGATTGTCCATATCTGAACAACAATACGCTTATTGTGACTCCGGCTGGAGATGAAAACAAAACTTTGGCTCACTTAAGCCATATCTGGGAAGAACTGCAAAGACTCGGAGCAACCCGCCATTCGCTCCTTATAAACATGGGAGGCGGAATGGTGACGGACATGGGCGGATTCGCCGCCGCCACGTTCAAGAGAGGTATGCGGTGTGTCAACGTGCCTACAACTCTGCTTGGTGCCGTGGATGCATCAATCGGTGGCAAAACCGGAATAAATTTCGGTGAGTTAAAAAACGAAATAGGGGTGTTTGCCGAAGCTGAGTCGGTAATTATATCACCCATATATTTCAACACTTTACGCAAAGAGGAATTTTTGTCGGGATATGCGGAGATGCTGAAACACGGATTGCTGCAAAGCTCCGAAAGTATACACTCTCTTCTGGCCAAAGATGCAACAAGATTGGACAACCAGGAGATGCTGGAACTACTGCGGAACAATATCTCCGTGAAACAAAAAATAGTGGAGCAAGACCCGACTGAACGAGGGTTGAGAAAGGCTCTAAATCTCGGTCACACTTTCGGTCACGCTTTTGAATCATGGCATCTTAAGTCAGGTAGTCCGGTGCCTCATGGATACGCAGTGGCCTGGGGGTTGGTGTGTGCATTGATACTAAGCCACATGCATCTGAAATTTGATGCCACATTGCTGCGCGATGTGGCCAAATATGTGGAACGCAACTATGGTGCGCCACAGTTGCGTTGCTCACACTATAATGAATTGGTAGATCTGATGCGCCATGACAAAAAGAATGTCAACGCCACACATATACAGTTTACGTTACTAAAGGCACCAGGAAAACCGGAAACCGGGCACGAGGCCAAGGAGGATGATATAAAAATCACCCTTGACCTGATGCGTGACCTAATGCACGTTTAGCCAAAGGCCAGAATTACAGATCGTCAAAAATTATGGTATAAGAAGCCTCAAAGGTGGCTCCCGGCTCCAAGTGGTTGACCCACTCACGTTCTGCAAACTCTCCCTCATAGCCCACAGAGTCAGCTCTGCCCCACCACGGTTCAATACATACAAACGGTGCTTCGGGCTTGGGTGACCACAGTCCCACAAGAGGCGCGTTGAAAAGCAATGTGAGGTAGGGTGTGCGGTGTTTGGTGAGCATAGACACGCGGCGCACCTGACTGTTGGCAAGAATTATGGCATCGCGTTCAAACGTGGATGCGGAAATGGGCAACATATATTCATTGTCAACAGCCACTGCAGATGTCTCAGAGCCTATGCACCCCTGCCGCTCAATAATCTGCGAGGTGAGAGGTGTGAATCCCATCTGGAAATAGCCGTGAACAGAATCGGATGGTGAAAACTCCGGATAATTGAAAGCCGGGTGTGCGCCTATCTGAAAATCCATTGGCACCGAGTCGGTGTTGACCACTCTCCACATCACATCCAGACGAGCCTCCTGAAGACGATAGCCAATGGCCAGACGGAACCTGCGCGGATATTTGGCCAATGTCTCATCATTGCTTTCAAGCATGAACCAAGCCTCATCATCGGGCATGCCGTCCATAGGCACGAAATCACAGTCACGGGCAAATCCATGCTGTCCCATGGCGTACTCGTTACCATCCATAAGGAACTTGCCTTGCCACAAGGCTCCCACTATGGGAAACAACACAGGCGAACGACGGCCCCAAAAAGTTTTGTCACCCTGCCAAAGATATTGATAATGAGAGCGGTTCTGCTCTATACTCTGTAGCTCTGCGCCGTGAGAACTGATTGTCACGGTGAGCAAATCGTTGTGCAATGTCTGTATCATAGCGCAAATTTATGGATTTTTATCCGTTTAACAAGATTTCGGTCAAACTACTGAAAGAAGGTGCACAAATTTACCTTATGGCGCATTTTATGAATAGAAAATATGTTGACAAGTGCAGATTTTTGCTTTTTTCTTGGCTTGGGGCGTGCAGATTTATTATTTTTGCATGAAATTTTGGGTAAGTGTGCCCATGCTATAGCTTATGAGTAATAATTCACATCGCCGTTCCGGCACCAGGTTTCGCCTGCGCATCACTCTCACTGTGAGTGTAACGCTGATGCTGGTGGTGCTCGGACTGGTTGCGTTTACCATTGTTGCGGGACGTAACATAAGCCGTGACATCCACGAACAGGCCGGATTCGTGGCCATACTCAGCGAAGATGCCTCACAGCAGCAGGCAGATTCTTTGACTCGCGCCATATCGGCTGCGCCATATGCGTCCAAAGTGGAATATGTGAGCGCAGACCGAGTAATGGAGCGTTGGCGCAATATGATTGGCGACAATGTGAGCATGCCTGATATAAATCCGTTTTTGCCGGAAATAGAGGTTGCCGTACATGAGCCTTGGGCAAATGCCGATTCTTTGGAAAATATAACGTCATCGCTAAGCTCCAGTCCTTTGGTTAGCGATGTGTCGCTACATACAGAAATGATTGACAACGTAAACACAATGATGAACGCGGCCACGACCACACTGCTCGTTGTGGGCGCGGTGCTTCTACTGATATCGTTGGCTCTCATCAACAACACTGTGCGTCTTAGCGTTTATTCTCAGCGCTTTGTAATCAACACGATGAAACTCGTGGGCGCAACCGCTTCGTTTATCCGCAAGCCGTTTGTTACTGATGCGTTGATTCACGGCACCATAGCCGGAGGATTGGCCGCGTTATTGCTGGGCGGAGCCTTGTGGTATCTTGAAAGCGTGTCTCCGGCAGTAGGCGCGGCGTTGCCGCTATGTCAGGCAGCGTGGGTGCTCGGAGGATTGTGGGTAAGCGGCATAGCGCTATGCACTATCGCTTCATTACTGGCTACCAACAAGTATCTGCGTCTTGGTTACGACGATATGTTCAAATAAAATTTCATCCATATACATATATATTATGGCAAAGAAAACTCTTACGAAAAAGAAAAATCCGGCTGACCGCATAGAGCGTGAAAGCGAGCACCAAATGCCGTTGGTGCGTATCAATTTCATTCTTATGGCCGTTGCCGCCGCTACTATAATTATCGGTTTTTTGCTTATGTGCGGCCCGGGATCAACCGAGACGGCATTCAACCCCGATATTTTTTCAACACGTCGCATAGTAGTAGGTCCCACGGTGACTTTCCTGGGATTCATTTTCATGGGTATAGCCATTATGTGGCCTGCGAAAAAAAATAACAACACTGATAATTCTTATCCCAAAAACGAAGAGTAATGAATTGGTTAGACGCTCTAATACTTGGCGTGGTGCAAGGATTGGCCGAATATCTGCCTATCAGCTCCAGCGGACATCTTGAAATATGTCGTGAAATTCTCGGCCTTGACTTACAAGGCTCCGAGGCGCTTGAATTTGACGTGGCTCTACATGTAGCCACAGTACTGAGCACTATAGTGGTGTTATGGAAAGAGTTTTTGCCATTGTGCCGGTCATTCTTCACTGTGGCTCGTGACAACAACTTCTACTATGTGTGCAAGATCCTGGTTTCCTGTATTCCTGTGGCAGTGGTAGGATTGTGCTTCAAGGATGTGGTGGAAGAGTTTTTCGGATCAGGCCTCGGAATGGTGGGCATATGTCTGCTTGTAACCGCTTCATTGCTTGCGTTTGCATATTTCTTTCGCCGTGGCGAGATAACCAAGGAGCAAGGAACCGGAAGCAACTACGGCAACAGAGAAATAGGATGGATGGACGCATTCGTGATTGGTTGCGCCCAGGCCGTGGCCGTACTGCCGGGACTCAGCCGCTCCGGAAGCACCATAGCCACAGGCTTGTTGCTCGGCAATCGCCGCGACAAACTGGCTCAGTTTTCATTCTTTATGGTAATCATTCCCATTCTCGGGGAAGCGATGCTTGATATGGTCAAGATGCTCGGCGGAGAGTCGGCTTCATCATCAGTGGGCATGGTGCCCATAACCGTAGGGTTCATAGCCGCTTTTCTGGTAGGATGTGCGGCCTGCAAATGGATGATAGAGCTGGTAAAGAAAGGTAAACTGGTGTGGTTTGCCGTATATTGCGCCGTGGCCGGATTGGTATGTCTTATCTGGTAAGATATTATTATGGATTTTTTATCAGGAGAGATACTTTATATAGACAAACCGCTGGGATGGACATCGTTTGACGTGGTGAAACGTGTGCGTGGTGCCTTGCTCAAACGCATGAAACTCAAACGTCTGAAGGTAGGCCATGCAGGAACACTTGACCCTTTGGCCACTGGTGTGATGATTGTCACCACCGGACGCTCCACCAAGCGGATAGAAGAGCTACAGGCCGGGGTGAAAGAGTATGTAGCCACAATAGCCCTCGGCGCCACGACTCCGAGTTATGACCTTGAAACAGAAGTGGATGCCACATATCCCACAGACCATATCTCCCGCGAACTTGTAGAGGAGGTTCTCGGTCGGTTTCACGGCACTATAGAACAGGTGCCACCGGCATTTTCGGCCTGTAAGGTGGACGGTCGCCGCGCCTACAAAATAGCTCGCACAGGTGCAGAGGTGGAACTAAAAGCCAAGATATTGACTATTGATGAGATAGAACTACTGGAGTTTGCTCCGGAAAGCATCACAGTGAGAGTGGTGTGCAGCAAAGGCACCTACATACGAGCTCTCGCCCGCGACATAGGGGAGGCTCTTGGCTCAGGTGGCCATTTGTCGGCTCTAAGACGCACTCGGGTGGGTGAAGTATCTGTGGATCAATGCCTGAGCGTTGACCGCACGATTGAGATCCTGCGAGAAGTGCCGATCAGCTATCCGGAATGGTATCAACAAAATCCTCAACAACAAGAATCAAACTAACTACATTATACAGCATGAAACTGTCACAATTCAAATTCCGTTTGCCAGAAGAACTGATAGCGCAACATCCTTCGTCCCAACGTGACGAGGCTCGCATGATGGTGCTCAACCGTGCTACCGGCGAGATAGAACACAGGGTGTTCAAAGATATTATCAACTTCTTCTCCGATGGCGACATTTTTGTGTTCAACGACACCAAGGTATTTCCAGCCCGCCTGTTTGGCAACAAGGAGAAAACCGGCGCACGCATAGAGGTGTTTCTGCTGCGTGAACTCAACACTGAAAACAAACTGTGGGACGTGCTTGTTGAGCCCGCCCGCAAAATCCGCATAGGCAACAAGCTATATTTCGGCGATGACGAGTCTATGGTGGCCGAGGTGATAGACAACACCACCTCTCGCGGCCGCACTCTGCGCTTTCTGTACGACGGCCCTCACGACGAGTTCAAACAAGCATTGTTTCGCCTTGGGGAAACACCGCTACCTGCATATATAAAACGAGAACCTGACGCAGATGACGCGGAACGCTACCAAACCATCTTTGCTGCCCGAGAGGGTGCCGTGGTGGCTCCTGCCGCAGGTATGCACTTCAGCCGTGAGCTGCTTAAAAGAATGGAAATCAAAGGTATTGACCAGGCATTTCTCACCGTACATTCCGGTCTCGGCAATTTCCGCGAAATAGATGTGGAAGACCTGACAAAACACCGTATGGATTCGGAAGAAATGGAAGTGACCCAAACACTCGTGGATCAGGTAAACAGCGTAAAGGACGCCAACCATCGCGTATGCGCCGTGGGCACATCGGTGCTTCGCGGTATAGCCAGCGCCGTGAGCATGGGCGGTCATATGAAAACTTATGCGGGATGGACCAACAAATTCATATTCCCGCCGTATGATTTCACTGTTGCTGATGCATTGGTAAGCAATTTCCATCTTCCATACTCCACCATGCTGATGATGGTGGCTGCTTTCGGTGGATACGATCTTGTGATGCGCGCCTATGACGAGGCCGTAAAAGAGAAATATCAGTTCGGAGCTTATGGCGATGCCATGCTCATAGTGTAATAAGCCAAAACCGATCTGGCATGGCTGCCACAGTTAGCGAATACCGCACCCTTAAGGCTCCGTCAGAGGCCGTGATCAGGGAAAAGATGAGCCGTTTTCTGGCTTTTGCGATTCCTGTGCGCACGGCGGACGAGGCCAAGGCCGAAACGGCACGCATAGCGCGCGAATATCATGACGCACGCCATGTGTGCTGGGCGTATTCCTTGGGCGCGGACGGTGCTGAGCAGCAGAGCAACGACAACGGCGAGCCTTCGGGCACTGCCGGCAAACCGATTTTGGGTCAGATTCGCTCTCAACAGCTTACCTATCTGCTGATTGTGGTGGTGCGCTATTTCGGAGGCATAAAGCTTGGCACATCAGGTCTCATTGCAGCATATCGCGCTGCTGCTCTCGCAGCAATAGAAGCCGGGGAGCCGGAGACCAGATATGAAACCGTGTCGGTGAGCGCCACTTTCCCATATATGGCCATCAACGATGTGATGCGCGTGGCAAAAGATCCGGAGGTGAAGATAACGGATCAGCAATTTGACAATACCTGCTCTATAACTCTACGGATACGTGCCGACCATGCCGAATCTCTCCGAGAAAAACTTGACAATATCGATGGTCTTTCTCTCCTACCGTCGGATAACATTATAATACCATAGAAGAAAGAAATGGACGAACAGTTAAAAAAGGCTCTTGCCAAAGACCCTGACGGTCTGCTTACATACGAATACATGGCAAATCATATCGCCGACTGCGCTGACATCATGCCGGAACTGGTGAGCAACATGATAGCCGTGGACACCAACGGTCAATTCTCAGTGAGCGCTGCCCGCTACCTGTATGCCATTGACGCAAAAGCTTATGCAACAGAAATAGACCGCCTCGTGGCCTATGCGATAGAAAAAGACCGCGAACATCGCTACATAGCCGATCTGCTTCCGGCTCTGTGGGGGGCGGACTATCAGGAACATGCCGAGGAACTAAGCGCAGCAAGCGACAATTTCCGCCGCATATACAAACGCATACACCAAGTAGGCATCTGAATTTCACCATGCGTCGCAGCATTTTTTCCATCATTGCCATAGCCTTGTGCATCATAGCACTAACGGCGGCAAAACCCAAATCAAAATCCCGCAACAAAATGACACAACCCACTCCTGCCAAAGTGCTCATGCGCACTACATTGGGCGACATAACCATACGTTTGTATGACGACACCCCTCTGCACACAGCCAATTTTCTGAAACTTGCCAAAGAAGGGTATTATGACGGCACTCTGTTTCACCGCGTGATCCGCGACTTCATGATTCAGGGCGGAGATCCCGACAGCCGCAACGCCAAACCGGGTCAGTCGCTCGGCATGGGAGACCCCTCCTATACCATACCGGCAGAATTTGTCTATCCCAAATATTTTCACAAGCGTGGTGCCATTGCGGCTGCACGACAGGGCGACAACGTGAATCCGGAAAAGGCTTCTTCAGGTTCACAATTCTATATCGTGACAGGCAAGGTGTATACACCCGGACAGCTTGACCAGATGCAAGTGCGCTTGCAACATCAGCAAATGCAGCAGATTTTTGACTCGCTTGCCCGAGAAAACCGCGACACGATAATGAGCCTGCGCCGCAACCGTGACCAAGCCGGATTGCAGCAGCTCCAGGATTCGCTCGTGAAACAGACCGAGGCCATAGCGGCAAAGAATCCTGCAACACTCACCGCCGAGCAGCGCGAAGCGTATACCACCGTGGGCGGCACGCCCCATCTTGACGGCAGCTACAGTGTGTTTGGCGAGGTTATCAGCGGCATGGATGTGGTAGACTCTATCCAAAAGGTTGCCACAGACGGCGGCGACCGTCCCAAAGAGGATATCAAAGTACTTGAAGTAAAAGTACTCTGATGCAAATAGAGCACCATACCCTTGGCAACGGTCTGAGAGTAGTGGCCGAACACGACCGCCAAACCTCCATGGTCTGCCTGACAATGCTCTACAACGTGGGTGCCCGCGATGAAAACCCGGAGGCTACCGGAATGGCACACCTGTTTGAGCATCTGATGTTTGGCGGTTCTAAAAATGTGGCCGACTATGACGCACCGCTGGAGATGGCCGGAGGGTGGAGCAATGCTTGGACCAGCAACGATTTCACCATGTTCTACAACGTGGTGCCGGCTGCCAACATAGCTACCCCGATGTGGCTTGAAAGCGACCGCATGTTAGCCCTCAACCTGTCGCCACGCGCCCTTGAGGTACAACGGTCTGTGGTGCTTGAAGAGTTCAAACAGACATGCCTCAACCGCCCATACGGCGACATGGCACATCATCTGCGCTCGCTGATATATTCAGTACACCCCTATCGCTACCCCACCATAGGCATATGCCCGGAACATATAGAAATGGCGACAGCGGAACAGATCAGTGAGTTTTACCACAACCATTACTCTCCGGCCAATGCCGTGTTGGCCGTGAGCGGCAATGTGCCACCACAACAGGTGTTTGAGCTTGCGGAACATTGGTTCGGCTCCATTCCGGCTCGCCCGGTGGTGAAGCGCAACATACCGACAGAACCGGAAATAACAGCACCACGCCGCAAAACAGTGACAGCCAATGTGCCTCACACCAAACTGACCATAGCGTTTCCCATGGGCGGATACGGCAGCGAGCATTACATCGCCGCCGATATAATCACCGACATTCTCGCATCGGGCAACTCATCACGCCTCTACCGCATGGTGATGGACGGCGTGGAAGGGGTGTCTATGGCCGACGCGTCAATAATAGGCAGCGAAGATCCGGGATTCTTGATGCTCAACGCTCAGATCACATCATCGCAACCGGAACTAATAGCAAATGCCGAGAAAGCCCTGTGGCAGCAAATCAAGCAGCTCACAGACTATCCGGCAAACGAAGCGGAGCTGAAACGAGCTGTGAACAGGTTTGAAAGCAACCATATCTTTTCACAACTGAGCTACATACATAAGTCACAGACACTCGCCCTTGCCGAGATGCACAACGAGAATCCAAACGAACTATGTGCAAAATACCGAGCCGTGACCACCGACCAAATTCATGCAGCAGCCCAAAGCATATTACGCCCCGAAGCCGCCTGCACCCTCATTTACGGTCCCGAGAACTAAAAACACCTTGCATTTTGAATGCTTTTTGGTGAAAAATGCGGATGAGATGAAAAAAAGTGGTGAAAAGTTTTGGTGGTTTGAAAATAATGCGTACCTTTGCAACGCTTTAACGGAAACACGGGTGCTTAGCTCAGCTGGTTCAGAGCATCTGCCTTACAAGCAGAGGGTCGGGGGTTCGAATCCCTCAGCACCCACGGAGTAGAAAAATGTGGACTTACGGTGATTTCCGTAAGTCTTTTTTTTGGCCATTTCACAGAATTTTGGTTAGTTTGCATTAAAAATACGCCAATACGCATTCAACTTTCAGCTCTTGGCAACGGTTGTTATTCCATGAACATGAAAAACTCCATTCCAGTGCGCATTGCACGTTTTTATATCCAAGGCTTCCGCTCCATGACTGTGGGGCGCAAACTGTGGGCTTTGATATTAATCAAGGTTGCAATACTGATGCTGGTGTTCAAACTATTCTTTTTTCCAAACATATTACAAGAACGATATTCCACCGATGCGCAAAGGGCGCAGGCGGTGCGCACAACCCTTATTTCACGATAATTAAAAAACTACTTTAACTCAACCTTACGATTCTGCTTATGGACGACTTGACGACAGTTGTTGACTGGAGCCGATTGCAATTCGCACTCACCGCCATGTATCACTGGCTGTTTGTGCCTCTCACCCTGGGACTTTCCGTGATTGTCGGCATCATGGAAACTATCTATTACCGCACCAAAAACCTCCACTGGTTATCACTGACAAAGTTTTGGATGCTTCTTTTCGGTATTAATTTTGCGGTGGGCGTGGCCACCGGCATAATACTTGAATTTGAGTTCGGCACCAACTGGAGCAATTATTCATGGTTTGTGGGCGATATTTTCGGTGCGCCTTTGGCCATAGAAGGACTGTTCGCATTCTTTATGGAGAGCACGTTCATTGCGGTGATGTTCTTCGGTTGGAAAAAGGTAAGCCCAGGATTTCACTTGGCTTCAACATGGCTCACAGCACTTGGCGCATCTATTTCAGCGCTATGGATTCTGGTGGCCAACGCATGGATGCAATATCCGGTGGGTATGGAGTTCGATCCGGCTCAGATGCGCAATGTGATGACCGATTTCTGGGCCGTGGCACTGTCGCCTGTGGCTATCCACAAGTTTTTTCACGCAGTGTTCAGCGGATGGGTTCTTGCCGGCATATTCGTGACCGGAGTGAGCTGCTGGTTCCTGCTCAAAAATCGCCGCAGAGGATTTGCCATATCATCAATAAAGGTGGGCTCAGGGATAGGCCTAATCGGCATGATTCTCACCCTGTGGACCGGTGACAGCTCGGCTGTGGATGTGGCCAGAGTGCAGCCCATGAAACTGGCCGCCATGGAGGGATTATACAACGGACGCTGCGCACAGCCGCTGTCGGCCATAGGCATAATCAATCCGGCCAAGGCCATAGACAACGACGAAGACCCATATCTGTTTGACATATCAATACCTTACGGACTGTCAATGCTGGCCACGCACGACCCTAATGCTTTCGTGCCCGGCATCAACGACCTTATTGACGGCATAGAGCTGACTCCGCAAGGCGACACCATACGCCATGATTCATATGCCGCGCGCATAGCCATGGGGAAACGCGCCCACGAAAGCCTGCGGGCTTTTGACGCCGCAACCGCGGCCGGCAACAAGGCTGCTGCCGATTCGGCCGCACAAGCGCTCAAAGCCGACTATAAATATTTTGGTTACGGATATTTCTCGTCCCCATCTCAGGCTGTGCCGCCTGTGGCCCTGACATACTATTCATTCCGCACCATGGTAGGAATCGGAACTCTATTGCTTTTTGTGCTGATTGCGGCCTTATGGATTGCCTACAAACGCCCGCAACTACTTGAACGCAAATGGATATTGTGGATAGGCATGATAAGCATACCGCTGGTATGGGTATGCTCAGAAGCGGGATGGGTTGTGGCCGAAGTTGGCCGCCAACCCTGGATAATACAAGACCTTATGCCTGTAACAGCCGCCATAAGCGACATATCAGCAGCTTCAGTGCAAATCACATTCTGGATGTTTGCTGTGGTTTTCACGGCATTCCTTGCCGCCGAGATGTGCATCATGCTCAAGCAGATTTCCAAAGGCTCAAAATCCACAGAAATAACAATCCCATAATCTGATAAAACATGGAACTACAATATCTTCAAAACTATTGGTGGCTGCTCATTGCCGTGCTCGGGGCGGTACTCGTGTTTCTGCTTTTCGTTCAAGGCGGACAGTCAATGCTGCTACAGCGCCTCAAACATACCGAACGATCAATGATGGTAAATTCCTTAGGAAGGAAATGGGAACTGACATTCACCACGCTGGTGGTATTCGGCGGCGCATTCTTCGCCTCGTTTCCATTGTTCTACTCCACCAGCTTCGGCGGTGCCTACTGGCTATGGATGCTTATACTGATAAGCTTCGTGCTCCAAGCGGTGAGCTACGAGTTCCGCTCCAAACAGGGTAATCTGTTCGGCACCCGCACCTACGACACATTCCTGTTTATCAACGGATGCATGGGGTGCATACTGCTCGGCGTGGCCGTGGGAACCATGTTTTTCGGCGCAGAGTTCACTGTGGCCAAAACGAACATTCTCAACGCATCGGCACCGGTGATATCGCAATGGGCACCCACGCGCGGCCTTGAAGCGATAACCAACTGGCGATGCCTTGTGCTGGGACTCACCGTGCTGTTTCTTGCACGCACCCAGGCTTCGCTATACTTTCTGAGCAACCTGCGCGGAGAAGCGGAACTCGCACAGAAGAACCGCCGCTCCACACTGATCAACGGTTCGGTGTTCGTGGTGCTGTTTCTGCTATTCGTGTATCTGCTGCTCACCGCCGACGGAGTGCAATACGACAGCGATGGCAACATGACAGTGGTAAGCTACAAATACCTCACCAACTATATTGAAATGTGGTGGACGCTCGTGATTCTGCTAATCGGCGTAGTGCTGGTGCTGACAGCCATTGTATGGAGTGTGCTCACCCCTACATTCACCAAGGGGATATGGCTCAGCGGCATGGGAACGATACTGGTGGTGCTGACACTGTTTTTCGTGGCCGGATACAATAACACGGCCTACTATCCATCGCTGCTTGACACGGCATCGTCGCTGACCATACGCAACAGCTCTTCCACACAGTTCACACTCACAGCGATGAGCTATGCGTCAATGCTTGTGCCATTCGTGCTGGCCTACATATGGTACGTGTGGCGCAAGATGGATGCCAAACCCATAACCGCAACAGAACTTAGATCCGGACATAAATATTAATTCATAAATAACACACCCTCTATTTATGCAACCAGGCGGACAATGTCCGCCTGGTTTTTTATCAAAAAGTTTTTGTTTGCAGGTTAAAAATATGCACAAAGCTATTGCACAGTAATTTGCGAATGCGTAACTTTGTGGGCAATTTTTCCGCACCGGGCTTGGATGCAAGAGAGGAGCCACATTGGAGCCTCCGCCCGACGGGTTAACTTATTCAATCGTAACATTAAAATGTACGCAATTGTAGAAATTCAAGGACAGCAGTTCAAGGCTGAGGCCAACAAGTTCTTGTATGTTCATTATCTCGGCGATGCCACTAAAGAAGGTGACAAGGTAGAGTTTGACCGCGTTCTCCTCGCTGAAGCCGACGGCACTGTGAAAGTGGGCGCTCCCACTGTGGAAGGTGCAAAAGTAGTGTGTGAAGTGCTCACTCCCCTTGTAAAGGGCGACAAGGTAATCGTGTTCAAGAAGAAACGCCGCAAAGGCTATCGTCGCAAAAACGGTCACCGTCAGTGCTTCTCCAAAGTGTTAATTAAAGAAGTAGTTGCTTAACCCCTAAAATCTTACAACAATGGCACATAAGAAAGGTGTAGGTAGTTCTAAGAACGGTCGTGAATCAGAAAGCAAACGACTTGGCGTGAAGATTTTCGGTGGTCAGAAATGCAAAGCCGGTAACATTATCAAACGCCAGCGCGGTACAGTTCACCATCCCGGTGAAAACGTAGGTCTTGGCAAGGATCACACCATCTACGCTCTTGTAGACGGTACAGTGCTCTTTACCGAAGGTAAAAACGGCCGCAAGTACATCAACGTGACCCCCGCCGAGGCATAAGCCTGCGATAAATCACGCAACAATCCCCTACAGCTCTGAGGCAATGCCTCAGAGCTGATTTTTTATCTACCAATAACAGAAAGCTGAGGTAGTGCTCTTATTTGAACATTGCCTCAGTTCTGTTATTGGGAAGTAATATTTGTGCTGAAGTCTTTAAGTTATCAAAGGGTGATGCGGCGAGTGGATGTGCCGGCTTTAAGCAGATATATGCCCCGGGATGTAAGCTTATAACGATATACGCCGGGGGCAAGGGTGTCCTGCACTATAACCTGTCCAAGCAGTGTGAAGAGCTTCACATGCGTTTGCTGACGCACAAACACATATACATAACCTTCGTACACAGCTACAGAGATGTCATCGGGCTGTGCAACCTGCTCCACGGACACAGGAAAGCGTTCAGCACTCTCCCACGTGCGTACAGAAGCATCTGCACTCAACACTGATGCCATCACGATAATGCTTAATATTAGTTTCCGAAGGTTCATGGATTTGCAAAGTTAATAATTTTTTCAAAACACCATGTGTATAGGCCGCATTTTAACACTGCCTGTATACAACAATGGCTGACACCTTGCAATGCCAGCCATTGGATTATGATGGGTTAAAAAATACTATTTCACAAGTACTTTGACTACGGTGTCGGCAGCCTTGACCACATATACACCAGCAGCTACAGAAACGGTGGTTGTGCCTGTGGAGGTGAACATATAGAGCACCTTGCCATCAACGGCATTGACAGAAACAAGAGTGCCGGCAGGAGCATTGACGCTAATGCCATTGTATACTGCATGTATATCAATATCGTTGCTATCGGTATCAATACCGTCAATAGAGTGGCTGCCGTCGACCAAAATATCCAAAGCGGGTGAATGGATGGACTCACCGGCATCGTACACAGCGGAAACAGCATAGGTATAAGTGCGTCCATATTCCAAACCGGAATCTATAAACTCGTAATCACCATGCTCAGTGGGTGTAATCTTTTCACCATCGCGATAGACATTGAATCCCCAGAGTTCCAATGCAGGATGCATGGGCGAATATGTGATGTCATCAATCATCAAGGCTGTTTGCTGACTTGACACACAATGGATGGCAAAGAACTTGGTTCCTTCAGGAAGAGCAAAGCTATAACGTGTCCACTCGTTATACGATGTCACCGCGATGGGTGAGTCACCTGATATGCATGTGAAGTCACCAAGATCGGGAGTGCCCGAAGAAGCCCATAATTCAAAACGCTCGTTCAGGTCTGTTGTATAACCACATTTTGCATAGAAAGTGATGGTCTGAGCCTCACCGGAAAGCTGAGGAGAAATCAACCAGTCATCGTTCTTGGTGCGAGATGCAAAGCTGATAAAGCACTGGTTTCCGGAGCGAGGTTTGAGCACAGCTCCAGCACCCGAACTTGGAGCATTGAACACAATGAATGCCTGCGGCTCACCGGCATGCTTCCATACCAAAGGTGCACCAGTGCCAAGACTAATCTGCGCGGTAACTTGCTTGTCGCAGTCAACGGTAGTCCAATCACCGATATTGTCAATAGCAAATTCGGGATAACCTTCAACATCGTCGGTCACAGTTTCTGTATGAGGGTATGTCATAGTCTCTGTCCAAACAAGACGAGCTGACTGAATATCGGGACTCTCACCCTTTAGATCTGTAATATACGGCAACATCGGTGCAACAAGGCGAATAGTGGACTCAATGACATTATTTTCAACAGAGCCGTCTTCTTCAGCAGAAATCACAGCACGCAACTGCAAAGCGCGTTCGTGGTTCTCAAGACCAGGAGTGATAGCAAACGGAGCGAGCTTGGATTCACCGGCAGAAAGTGTTTCAATCTGTTCTGTACCAACAAGCTTGTCATCAGCAAAGAATTGCACGGTGATGTTGCTTACAGATTCTGTACCAATATTGGCCACTTCCACATCATAGGGATTTCGTGTGCCAATAAGACAGCTTTCGCCACCTATGATACGCTGAACTTTGATTTCCTTTTCAGGCTGTTCTCCTGTTACAGACATGTTGTCAAGGTGTACTTGACCTTTGTAGTTTTCTGTTCCCGCGCTGAACACAACGGACACACGATTGCTCTTGGCATACTTTTCAGGGAATTCCACTGTGTATTGTTCCCAACCGTTTTCGGTGTGGTAAACTTCATAGGAAGTATCAAGGATAGTCTGTCCTTCATCATCAGACACAAATCCGACACGCACATACGAACCTTGTGTATTGGTATCGTTACTGCGATAGAGATAGAATGTGAGCTTGGGATTGGCAAAACTGGACACATCCATGCGGGGAGACACATAGTTGCCATAGCTGCGACCATAGCGTGAGCCACAGAATGACACCTGACCATAGTCGTTGTCCTGACAAGTGGCGCGAGGATCGTAGGCGGTGCCGCCATTTACCATCCAAGTGGCGCTGCTTGAGCAGTTTTCTTTGGTCCAAGTGAAGTTCTGGGTGTTCTGGCTTTTCCAAGATTCATTGAAAGGAAGCTGATAAGACAATCCCATCATGACTTGCTTGGTTTCGGATGAAGCGCCCTCACCACCGTTGGTACGAGGTGCCACGCGATATGACACAAACACCTGTTGACGGTTGGCAGGTATGGTAGAAGCCAAAGTGTTGTCAAAATAGCTTTCACCTTTCACACCCTGAGCGATCAGTGCTCTGTTTCCATCAACAGTACGGTATATATCGTAGGTAATGTCGTCTTCAGTAAGAGGATTTCCGTTAACACCGGTCATGGATTCAGGATAATTCCATTCAACCAAAGCCTCACTCCAACCGTTGCGGGGAGTAAGCGTGAGATTTTCCACTGCACGAGGAATATCGGCATATGTGCTGATGCTTACAGAAGCCTGCAAACCAGCACCCGAAGCATTGGTGGCTACCACCATGTAGGTTTTAACACCTGCGCCGTAGCTATTGTCTACAAACTCAAATTCAGCTCCGGGAGTCGGCGCTTCAATGGTCTTCAACAATTCGCCATCGGCGTTGTTACGATAAATCTTTATATTGGTGAGATCATTGAGCTGCTTGCCTTCGGCTGTGAGAGCAGGAGCTTTGAAAGTAAGTTTCACGCCTCCACTAACCGCATTGGCAACAAGATCGGTCACTTCGGCAGGAATAGTGGTAGTTCCGTAAACAGAGATATAAATGTTATCAAGGAACATATGGTCGCTGTTGTTGCTCACATTGTGAAATCCGACGCGAGCGTCTGTTGCTTCAGGTATGAACAGACATTCAATGTTCAACGGTTGCATAGCCGAATATCCTGGGGTCTCATACTCATAGCGGCCAAGTTTGTGAGTCATAGCCTCAACTGTGGGATGGGATCCGAGTACTACGTCAACGGTATTTACACCACCCATGTAACCGTAAGTGTCAAACTGTAAACGATACACCTTGCCTTGCTCAAAAGCAATAGCAGGAGTAATCAACCAGTCATCACAACCATGATTTGTTGCGGTGGGAGTACAATAATACCATGCAGCTTTTTGATTGGATCCGAAATACCAACGGAAACCAAAATTATTTTCATCGTTGTTGGCATCAATCACAATAAATGGCCACATAGCCTCACCGGAATAGTTGAATGTCTCCAAATAAGGCACAGGCCATGGTGTTCCGGCCTGGAAAAGAGAGGACACGGCATTTGAACTCTCCACTTCGCCAATTTTAGCGGACACGAGTACTTGAGACACACCCATTTTACGATTTTCAAAAGCATAGTCAAGCTCCGTGGCTGTGAGATCTGTGCCAATCTTTATTTTGTCAGGCATAAGAGTCACATCATAACGCAACATGGATTCATCAATGTATCCACCGTTCACGCTCTTTGATGCATCCCATGACACATGAATAGAGTTGCCATCTTTGTTTATATCAACAGCAAGATTGGTCGGTGCGGCAGGAGTGTCGGTACCGGCATACACGTAATCCTGAGCAGGAACCCCTTTGAATGTTCCGGCATAACAGAACACCTTTACAAGATGACTCATGCCGGACTCCAGAGCAATATTCTTTGACTTAAATGACGCTCCGGGAGCGAGTCCTGATGCTTCGTAAACAATCTCTCCATCTACAGTAACCTCGACTTTGAGATTACCTGAGAGAGTTGTGCCATCAAAGGTGAGTTTCGGCAGTGTGCATGTGACGCAGCCTGCCACAGTGCTACCGGCATCAAACACAAATTTCATGTCATTCGGTGTAGCCGGAGCTTTTGGATGACAATCTTTCAATGCAAGACCAGCCAGAATCTCCATGTTTTCAAAATTCTGCACCAATGTGGCAGTACCGGTAGTGGTGTTGATTTCAAAAAGGCCGTTGGTCCAAAAGCGCTCTTTGTCTTCATTCTCCACATATGTCTGGGCTACATAATACAGTTTGCCATCGCGCAAGTCAAACGTAAGAGACGAGAGCGATCCGGTGTAAAGATTGATATTCATTGGAGCCACAAGTGTGGTTGTAGCGGTATTTTTATCAATCTTGTACAAGTTGGTGGGAACAGAGACTCCAGTGGGAGTACCAACGCCCCACAACTGACCGTTACCATCTGCAGCTATGGCATATATATGGGCATTGAGGTTTCCCACCTTTGTCATTGCACCAGTGGAAAGATCCACGTTTTTAAGCTCACGCTCACCTCCCATATAAACATTGTTGCCCACAGCATAAACATTACCTGAGATATAATCCACGGTCATGTCCTCGGCGATATTGCCTGTGCCTGTGCCATAAACCTGCACTAACTCACCCTGCCATGTATCAGTATCATATTTAGTGATAATAGACGAGTAATTAGAATAGGTATCGTTGCTTGGCACTTTGAATGAATAGTAGTATCCGTCGTAATACACGGCAGCGTCTGTCACTTTTCTTGACTCTACCATTGACAAGCGACTGAATATGTTGTCAGCGCCCGGTGTGAGTTCATAGATGGCATACTGCATGTTTGCAGCGCCGGTACTGGTCCAGTCCAGACTCTGGTTCATTGTGGCCATGAACTTCAGCTCGGACAGCTGCTGTTCAGGAGCCGACGGCAGCTCCAGAGGCTTGAACTGCTTGATTGTTGCGCCGGTCACCGCCAATGCAGCGGCAGCACCAACGCTCAGTAACAAAGATTTGTTCATAAGAAATTACTTATTGTGATTTGATTGTTTTATTGCGAATTTATAACTCTATTTTGACAACTTCCGCACCTACTTTCACCACATACACACCGTGCAACAGTGCAGGAGATGTTATTGCAGAACCTGAATCAACTGAGCCGGAAACTATAGCCACACCGTTAACAGAGTATATGCCGTAAGTTTGCGTCATGCCACTGTTATTGGACAGCATAATGGTGTTGCCAATAGAGTTTATTTCTATACCCAACGCAGTTTTCACGCCGTCAATGGACGAGAGTGTGGTAACAACCTCTATTTCATTTGATTCAAGACTCTTGAGCCCATCAACAGATGTAGCGCCAACAGTATAGAAGTAATGAGTCTGTTTTTCAAGACCGGTCACTTCGTGGAGTGTTGCTACGCCCAATTCCTTATCCTGATATTCAGGCAGATATTTCTTGATGGTAGCACCGTTGTAGGCAAGAACAACGTCGTCAATAAATACGGATCCTGAAGTACGGACAAACTGAATTTGAACACTCTTGCATCCAAACGGCATTGCGGGCGTGGCAGATTCGTTGATGACAATTGTGGATGGGGCGCTTGTAAATTTGGACACGTCATAAGAGGCAACCTCTGTCCACATTCCGTTTATCAAGCCCATGACTTTCAATGTTCCGGCAGTTGAAGCGGCTGATTTAACCCAGAATTCCACACCGTTGACATCCACATTATATGTGGGCGTACGAAGCAAATCGTTGTTTGCCGACAAACGCAATGAGGGGCGTGCGGTACCGAAAGTGCCGGCCATACCACTTGTGGCTGTGGCATTGGTGTACCAATCCTGAGGCAGAGCGGATAATCCGTCGGTGAAATCACACTCGTCAGTGGTAGGTTCGTTGAAAGATTTGGTGTAAACAGACAAATCATATGAAGCGGCTTTGTCCATTTCTTCCCAGCGAGCAAGGAACGAACCACCTGTTATATCGGTAGCCGAAAGTGCTTTAACCTGAAGCATATCAAATGTGGGAGGTGTGGTTTTGACACGAATGCGCTGCGAGTTGGCACTCTTCTTGTCTCCACTGATGGCACGAACCACATAGCTGTAAGCAGTGTTAGGTGTAAGTCCGGAAATATCAAGATAACAATCGGACATTCCATTGGTCTGTTTGGTGAATGTTTGCATGGGGATGACTTCATCTCCCTTATACAAATCAATCTCGTAATTGAATATCTCGCTGCGGCCGGTCCAGTTGGCACGGAAGCTAATGGGACCCAACTCTGAAGCGTCAAGAGCATCCACCGGGGCTATTCTATCTCCACCTCCAAGAATATCAAAGGATATAACACCATCCTGTTCATGAATATTTGTAATGGGTTTCTCTACTCTCACATTGGACCATGTGCGCATGGAAGGAACTGTGTTGTCAGTGAAAGAAGTGACATTACTTGTGCCAGGAAACGGATCACCAGCCATGGTGTAATAATCGGCAATACCGTCTGCCTCCACAATGTCCACACGCATGTGTTGCGAACGAGAAATAGAGTTGACCTTATTATCTTTCCATATCTGCGGATCGTAGTCAATGTGCCATATCAGCATTCCGTGTCCCGGCAAATAGCTGTCCCAACCACGACGCTGGCGGTTTTCAAGCAGATAATATTCGTTTTCAGATATTGTGGTAATCATCAACGCTTCATCATCGGACTCCGATTTTACGTCAAGGAACGATTTGAGCACCACTGTTTCACCCACTTTCAATTCACGAGGATTAATCCATTTAAGACATGCGCGGTCGTAGATGCCCATATACGGAGGGGTATTACCATCATTAAGATATGAACCCACATCCATCAACTCAAACTGGTTGGGGGTGAAGCTTGATGAACCATCGGTGGCATATAGGTCTGGCAAACCGAGTACGTGGCTGAATTCGTGACAGAAAGTACCGATACCTGTGCGTACACTTCCGGTAGTACCCTGAATCTCATTGGTACAAGCATAGTTACCCACCTGCACACCGTCAAGCACCAATTTGATGCCACCGTATGTGTAAATGTTAGCTGCATGCGGCCATATGGTGTGAGATGGCGCACCACTGTTCTGACCATATCCGGCATAGAAAACAAACACATTGTCAACCATGCCGTCACCGTCTTCATCATACATAGAAAAATCCACGTCGCCATCGGCCAACGAGCAGGCATCTGCCACCATCTCATAAGGATTGATATCATGCAGATTGGCTGTTTCACGACCGTAATAGGCCATGTCATTTGGCAATGTATAAGGTCCGAACACGTCAAATTCAGGTGTAAACAAACCACGGCTATTGTCCACAAAATACTCTCTCGCGCTACCTGTGGCACCATTATGGTCATATCCGTCTTTGGTCATAAGATCAGTAAATGCCTGCAACGGATTAGGTGTGATGAATTTCTGATCAGGAAATTGCACCAACAGCACCAGCGCACGAGGAGAACCGAGTGATGGATAAGCGGTGAGAAGGTCGGTGAACTGGCTTCCGGCCTTGGGCGTTTTGGTGTTCATGCTCTGCCTATATGCCACTTGCTTAAGCTGTGCTACAGTCTCAGAACCTATGGAGTTGATGAATTCCAATTCTCGGGCCGAACGCATATCCGGATTGTGAGCAACAACACCGCTTGATTTCAACTTATTGTCGCTTTGAGTTGCATAACAAAGGTAACCTTTGTCATCGGCCACAAGCAAATGATCATCGGTCGTGGTGTAATAATGGAATTTTTCGTCACCATGCACGCGCACAGTGATGGTGGAGCCATCGGGCAATGTCATGGTCACAGGCGTAGGGATAGCCGGAATGGCATGAACCTTTTCCGGCACCATGCAGCATATAGCCGTAAGCGCCAACCCAGCAAGAAAAGTAGAAATTTTCATAAGCATTGTGATATTTGCACTACAATTCCGAAACTAACAGAATTACAGCACGTTCTTGAAATAATTACATAAATACTCTAAAAATATAACATTTGGCAAAATTAGTCATATTTTTACTAAAAGCAAGATATTTGCAACAATTTTAACCATTAACGACTGCTTTTGACAACGAACAATAACATATTAGTACAAAAAGCACGCAAGGAGAGCACACTACGAGGTGTACTCTCCTTGCGAATTATTTTACTGACTAAAATTAGTCTGCTATCTTGGCTTTGATGAACTCACGGTTCATACGAGCGATATTGCTCAAAGGCTCGTTCTTGGGACATTCGGCAGCGCAAGCACCAGTGTTGGTACAGTTACCGAAACCAAGTTCGTCCATCTTTTTGACCATGGCGCGAGCACGGCGAGCGCGTTCCACCTGACCTTGTGGAAGAAGGGCAAACTGGCTAACTTTTGATGCCACAAAGAGCATTGCAGAGCCGTTTTTACAAGCGGCCACACAAGCACCACAACCAATACAGGTAGCTGCGTCCATAGCCACATCGGCTACTTCCTTGGAGATAGGAGTGGCATTTGCATCAGGGGCACCACCGCAGTTAAACGATACATAACCACCAGCCTGCTGGATTTGGTCAAATGCGTTACGGTTCACCATAAGGTCGCGAACCACGGGGAACGCAGCTGAGCGCCAAGGCTCAATGGTTATAGTGTCACCGTTCTTGAATTTACGCATGTGCAACTGGCAGGTAGTGATACCCTGCACAGGGCCGTGAGGATGACCGTTGATGTACAGAGAGCACATTCCGCAGATACCTTCGCGGCAGTCGCTGTCAAACACCACAGGCTCCTCGTTTTTATCCACGAGCTGCTGGTTGAGCATATCAAGCATCTCCAGGAAGCTGCTTCCGGTGGATACGTTGTCGAGATGATAGTTGACGAACTGACCCTTTTCCTTAGGACCACGCTGACGCCAAATTTTCAAGTTTATGCTTATTGTTGTTTCCATTGAAGTCTTTGAATTTTAGATATACGTGGTATCGGGATTACGACTTGTAGTTACGAGTTTGTACCTTTATGGCCTCGTACTTGAGGGGCTCTTTGAGCAACACGGGCTTTTCGTTGTCGCCGGTGTACTTCCAACAGCTCACATACATGTAGTTCTCGTCGTCGCGGGCAGCCTCGCCATCGGCAGTCTGGTACTCTTCACGGAAGTGAGCGCCGCAAGATTCGTTACGGTGCAGAGCGTCTATAGCCATCATCTTGGCCATGACAAGGAAGTCTTCCAAACGCAAAGCCTTTTCAAGCTCAATGTTGAGATCATCGGCATTACCAACGATACGCAGGTCGGTGTAGAATTCCTTCTTCACATCCTCAAGCTCGTCAAGTGCCTTAACGAGGCTCTGAAGAGTGCGACCCATACCAACGAGGTTCCACATTACGTGACCGAGACGTTTGTGAATCTGGTCGGGGCTCTTGGTTCCCTTGATGTTCATGAGTTTGTTGATACGCTCACGTACACCTTTTTCAGCTTCGTCAAACTCGGGATGAGTGGTGTCGAATGTTGAACGTGCCACCTTGATCTGGTCGCTGAGGTAGTTCTGCATGGTGTACGGCAAAACGAAGTAACCATCGGCAAGACCCTGCATGAGGGCAGATGCACCAAGACGGTTAGCACCGTGGTCGGAGAAGTTACATTCACCTATAGCGAACAGACCCTTGATAGAGGTTTGCAATTCGTAGTCAACCCATATACCACCCATAGTGTAGTGTGAAGCGGGGAATATCATCATGGGAGTTTCATAGGGGTTGTCATCAGAAATCATCTGATACATATCAAAGAGGTTGCCATAACGGTCGCGAACCACATCGGCACCCAGGCGCTCTATGGCGTATTTGAAGTCAAGATATACAGCATTGCCTGTACCTACACCATAACCGGCATCGCAACGCTCTTTGGCGGCACGTGAAGCGATGTCTCGGGGACAGAGGTTACCGAATGCGGGATAACGGCGCTCCAGGTAGAAGTCACGATCCTCATCGGGTATATCTGTGGGTTTCTTCTTGCCGGCACGGATAGCTTCGGCATCTTCTTTCTTTTTGGGCACCCAGATACGGCCGTCGTTACGGAGCGATTCGCTCATAAGTGTGAGCTTGCTCTGGTCTTCACCGTGTACGGGGATACAAGTGGGGTGAATCTGAGTGAACGCGAGGTTACTCAAATATGCGCCTTTCTTGAACACCTGAACAGCGGCAGAGCCGTTACAGCCCATAGCATTTGTGCTCAAGAAGAATGTGCGGCCATAACCACCGGTGGCAAGAACCACTGCGTGAGCGGCATAACGCTCAAGTTCACCTGTGATGAGGTTGCGCACAATGATACCGCGGGCACGGCCGTCTATGATAACAACGTCAAGCATTTCGCGACGGTTGAACGAGCGCACGGTGCCTTTGTTGATCTGACGGTTGAGTGAAGCGTAAGCACCGAGCAACAACTGCTGACCGGTCTGACCCTTGGCATAGAAAGTACGGCTCACCTGTGCACCACCGAATGAACGGTTGGCCAACAGACCACCGTATTCGCGTGCAAAAGGTACACCCTGCTGAACGCACTGGTCAATGATATTGTTGCTCACCTCGGCCAAACGATATACGTTGGCTTCGCGAGAACGGAAGTCACCACCTTTTACTGTGTCGTAGAACAAACGGTAGATAGAGTCACCGTCGTTCTGATAATCTTTAGCGGCATTGATACCACCCTGTGCGGCAATAGAGTGAGCGCGACGGGGTGAGTCCTGAATGCAGAAGTTGTAGACATTGAAGCCCATCTCTGCAAGAGTGGATGCTGCGGAAGCACCGGCAAGACCGGTACCCACAACTATGATGTCAAGATTACGCTTGTTGGCGGGGTTCACGAGCTTTTGGTGAGCCTTGTAGTTGGTCCACTTTTCAGCCACAGGGCCTTCAGGTATCTTGGAATCAATCTGATATTCGGGGAGCTTTGACGACTCAATGTCGGCGTAGTCCTTCATGATGGGGGTAGAGTCAATCATACCCTTCAGTTTGCTTAAGTCTGCCATATCTGTGATTGGTGTGTATTATGCGTTAATAATTATTCGGCCACAGGGGCATTGGGGCATTCAGTGGTGCATTGTGTTGCGCAACCGGCGGTGCCAGTCTCGGCGCCTTCAGAAGCATACTCCACATACTGCTCCAACAGAGCCGGACACTTCAAATACGTTTTGTTATTGGCATTCACGGTAAACACCACGGCCTGAGCAATAAACAAAGCTACCACGATGGAAGTCCACCAGCAGGCAATGCTCTTGAGACGGGGCAACCAAATGTCATTTTCCCAACCGCAGCTCTGGAACATGCTCCAGAAACCATGGTTCATGTGGAACCACAAAGCTACGAAACCAATAATGTAAACCACAGGAGTCCACCACTGAGAGAAAGCAGCCTGAATGAACAGGGTTCCAGCCTGAGGAGGCACAGGAAGACCGTCCACAGTGGCAGGAGTGTGCATGATTTCAGCAAGCTGCATCTTGGCCCAGAACTGGATAAGATGAAGCAGGAGGAATGCAACGATCACGATACCGAGTACCAGCATGTTCTGTGAAGACCATTCCACACCTTTGGGTTTGGCAACAACAGCATAACGGTCGGCACCGCGAGCCTTACGGTTTTGAAGAGTGAGCCACACTGCATAGCAGATGTGGATGATGAACAAAGCGGCCAGACCCATAGATGCCACGAGAGCATACCAGTTGGCACCCAAGAAGTTGCAAATTTCGTTATAGGCTGCAGGCCAGAAAATTGCAACACCGTTCATCACACAGTGAAAGGTTACAAAAAGGACCAAGCAGGCTCCGGTAATAGCCATTACGAGCTTGCGTCCTACAGATGAGCTTGTTAACCACATAGCGTTTCTGAATTTTAAGGTTATTGTTGATTATTTGGATTAGTCTATCGCTAATTAACCGCAAATTTAATGCAATTTAACGAACCGCGCCAATAATTACAGAAAAAAATCTCCATAACAACGGCTCTTTCCGCTCATTTTTCATCCTGCTTCCGTAACTTTGCACCCACAACAGCCACAAACCGTTAATCATGAACCGCAACACCACCATATCCATACTCAAAGGAATCGCAATTATTCTTATGGTAATAGGCCATGCCGAAGCGCCCGAAATGCTAACCAATTTTATCTACACATTTCATATGCCGCTGTTTTTTATGGCAGCCGGATATTTCTTTGACCGCAAATACCTGAGTCAGCCAGGAGTGTTCATAGGCAAGCGCATCAAAGGGCTTTATCTGCCGTTTCTGAAATGGAGTATCCTGCTATTGCTACTCCACAATGTGTGGCACCATTTCGGCATTCTCAATGAGAGTTTCGGCAACTGGACCGGAGGAGTGACGCACCCCTACACCTTGAAAATAGCCGCACAGCGACTTATGCACATAGTAACCTCCATGAGCGGATATGACGAATTCATGGCCGGAGCATTCTGGTTTTTCCGCGGATTGTTAGTGGCAAGCGTAATGTTTCTATTGCTGTACAAAACCATTGACTCCACAGGCAGGTTCTCTCCCAACGGCGCAGTACTCACCATATGCCTTGCATCTGTGGGGTTCACAGCATGGCACATATACTGCGGAGCCAAACTCCCTATACCCAACGGCGGATGGCGCGAAACATGGGGTGTGTTCTTTTTCGGCACCGGAGTGCTGTTTCGCCAATACGAACCACGAATACGCCAGCATTGGGCTTTGTGCCTGACTTACTTTCTGCTGCTGTGCGAGGCTGCATGGCTGCACCTTTCGGGCATGAATAACCGTGGGTTATGGCGTGATCTGTGGTCACTGCCGCTCACCGGCACCCTCGGATTCCTGATGGTCCACTACATAGCCTCGGTCATAGACCGCCATGACTCCCGATTTCGTTCTATATTGATATTCATAGGCAACAACACAATGAGCATATTTGTGTGGCACATACTCAGCTTCAAAGTCGTGAGTCTGATAAAAATATGGCACTACGGACTGGAATGGGAGCAGATAGGATGTCACATGGTGATTCACTACAACAATCACCAGGACCTGTACTGGGTGCTATACTCCATAGCCGGAGTGGCCATACCTCTGCTCGTGACCGTGGCTTTTAGGAAAGCACGAAACCAATACGGCTTATTTAGGCTCAGAGGATAGCCGCCACTTCCTTAAAAGCATAAGTGAACGTGCGTCCTTCCGTGTCAGTAAGCTGCAAATGACCAGTTGGAAGCACACCGGTTATGGCCGCTGAGAACAAACGACCCGACTGCGGTTCCATATACGGATGTATACCTTGGCGTCGCCAAAGGCAACTTATGTACGCTGCATGAAGCTCCGCAAACAAAGCCGGATCATCATAGTGGCCAACTGCGTCAAAAATCAGCTTGGCAAGCATGGATTCAACTTGCTCTATATTGTATGTAGCCCCAGTGAGCTGTGCGAGCGACACCGGATTTGGAGCCGGCGACACAAATTCGGTCTGGTTTATATTCAGTCCTATGCCCGCTATGGTGTGGGATATGCCGGATGATGTGAGCGAATGCTCTATCAGTATACCACAAATTTTACTATTTGCAACATATATGTCGTTGGGCCATTTTATCGCCACCTGTGATGCATAAGGCGTGTCGGCGAGAACCAACCGCAAATATTCCACTATGGCAAGCGAAATCATTTCCGAAAGCATGAATTGCTCATTGGGTCTTACATTGCGCGGACGCAAAAGCATGGACATGGTGACATTCTGTCCCGGGGCGGCCTCCCACGAGTTGCCACGCTGCCCGCGTCCTGCGGTTTGCTCCACAAGGCTAATCACCGTGCCGTGAGACAATCGAGCAGCCTGCGCGGCGAGAATAGAATTGGACGATGTGCCTTGCAGCAATCTGATTATATGTGGTTGGGAAAGATTTGTGCTCATGCGGGCAAAATTACGTAAAAATGCCGGTCAACAGAGCAAAAAACGAAAAGAAAAATTGACAATGGTGTTTTTGCCAACATACCTTTGTGCCAACGATAAACACCAACGAGATGAAAACCACAGAAAAACAAACAAAAGAGCAAGCTGAAAAGCTCAGCCAACCACCATTGAAAACAATGGCCAAAAGCCAAGAGACATCCACAGCTGAGTCTTCTACTCAAGCAACCGAACCACCCTCTATGACAGAAGAGAAAACAACCGAATCTCAACCGGATCCGACAAATATGGTGGCAAGAGACGAGGTGAACCGCCTTGTAGCAGAAGCCGAAGCGAGAGGGTATCTACGTGGACGCAATGAAACAGCCGCAGAAAGCATGCATACTCCCCAATTATGGGAAAACCCGCGAAGAACAGTTATGGAACAAGAGTGCGAGCCGGACCCTGCAAGCGGTTTCTTATCAAAATTACGCCCGGGCGTGTGGGACTAAATCAAATTTCAATAAATCATTAAATTATTTGCTATGAGAGAGATGACAAACGAACCTAAAATCGTGAACGGAGCCAATGGTGGCTCTCATGTGAGTGACGGCCCCCTGACCACCACCGCAATACGCGAAGCCTCACCCGATTTGCTTCTAAGCGAAATAGACCAACGAGTTGTAAAAGTGCGTCCGATGGCCACACCTGTTGACCAAATATCACGCATGGTGGGAGCACGCAAGGCCAAGTCCATGGTGGTGGAGTATTACTCCGTGGACTCTAAAGCGGTGGTGGCTCGCTCCAAAAATATTGTACAAAGCGATGACAACGATATTGACGGCATGACCACCTACCTGCTCAAAACCGACAACGACAGCATATTCTCTGCCACAGAAACCATTCTCGCCCCTACGGTAAGCGGCCAGGATGCCAACGGCAATGACACCGGCAAGCTACTTATGTATGTACTTGACAAAACAGATGCCGGCCTAAAAGTAGTGATGGTCAATGCCTCAGGCAACACCGCAGCGACAATCAACAGCCTGAATGCCGGCAAACGTCTTGTGAGAATGGGACGAGCCGCCGCAGAGCTGGATGTTCAGACTCCGCAATTCGAGGCTCTACCGAAGAAAGCAAGCAACTACTGTCAAATCTTCAAGGCTCAGATAGAACAAAGCACATATGCCAAACTATCGGCCAAAGAGGTGGGCTGGGGGTTCAGCGACCAAGAAGAGGTAGCCATAATGGATATGCGCATGGGCATGGAAAAGAACTTTTTGTTTGGCTCCAAGGCCCGTATCACCGACCCGCGAAAAATGGACGAAGTGCTGTTCACCCAAGGGATATGGGAACAAGCGGGAAGCGAGGAGGAACTGGATGTAGCCAATCTTACTATGGAAGACCTGGTAAGGGTGATGCGCACAGCGTTTACAGGCGATGCCTCGGGAAGCAACAAGAAGGTGTTTATAGGAGGTTCTGCTCTGATAGAGGCAATCAACAACCTTGAATACACCCGCGTGGTGGGAGCTTCGCAAACCACTACCCGCTGGGGTATAGACTTTCAAGAGATTCGCTCAAAATTCGGCACTCTGTATGTGGTGCATGCCGAAATCTTTGACCAGTGCGGACTTGAGGATTGCGGCATGATTATAGACCCGGAGTATATGACCAAATATGTGCATGTGCCGTTCAAGGTGGAGCACCTTGACCTTAAAAAGAGCGGCGTGCGCAATGTGGATGCACTCGTTGTGACCGAAGCCAGCTGTCTTGTGCTCCGTCATCCCAAAGCCCATGTAAGAATAGTGCCGGCATGATGTGGCCTGTATCAAAACTTCATCCGGAGCAGTTGGTGCAGATATTTGCACTGCGCAGGGGGTTCGAGCCCCTGCGCTCCGACTGCACCGTGAGCCGCACAGACGGAGTTGATTTACACGAAGTCATGCAACACGAGATTCGCAGCCTGTATGCCAAGGCTCTTATGGAACTACCATTGGAACAACTACCTACAGAGAATGCCACCACACAGACCAGCTTAATAGTGTTACCTGACGGCAGCGCAGTGGTGGATCTGCCAACCGGCACTGTCAGAACAGGCGAGGTGAAACTCAGCAGCTGGATGCGCAGCACTGTGCCATTGCCAGCAGACCATCCCGTGGCACAAATCCAGAGTAACAGATGGAGCCGCGGCTTATGTCATGAGCCGGTAGCAGTGTTGCGTGGAAACAGGGTATATCTGTATTCTCCGGACAAACAGGGCGACGCCATAGAACTCCTTGAGGTTGTACGTATGCCGGATGCTGAATCTTTCTATGCGGTAACAGAACCGATAATGACATTCATATCTTCCAATCTGTTTGCTTTATGAAACATGACTACTTACAATTGGCTCACGAAGCCTATATGGCGGCAAGCGACCTTCGCAAGCGCCGCCGGCGGTACAAACGCTACACATATGGAGCTCAATGGGACGACCCGGTGACAGGCCCTACCGGAGAGGTGACAACCGAAGGAGAGCTCGCCGCCGCCAACGGCAATCGTCCGCTGACCAACAATATGATACGCCAGATGGTGAAGTGCGTGGTGGGCAATTTCAGAAACGGAATGCACGACAACAACAACGGCGGTACGGCCGTGAACAGGGAAATATCCGTGCGCAATGCTCTTGACGAACTTGACAGCCGCATGCTTGAAGAGTTTCTCATTTCCGGATGTGCCATACAGCGAGTAGTGTCGGAACACCGCATGGGTGGATGCGGTGTGTGGGTGGACAATATCAGCCCCGAAGAGTTTTTTGTCAATGCTTTTCGTGACCCACGCGGCCTTGACATAGAGCTTGTGGGCATGCTGCACTCCATGAGCCGCAGGGAACTACTGATGCGTTTCGGCAAAGGCTCCGGAACTAAAGCAATGAATCTCAACGGTATTTACGACCGAATAGAAAGTGGCGGGCACCATGAGCTTGGTACAGATGCTGAAAACGAGTTTTACACAGCTCCCGCAGGACGATGCCGTGTAATAGAGGTATGGACACTTGAAAGCCGTAACATCGTGAAATGTCACGACCGTATGAACGCCGGCACCTTCACTGTGTCGCCGGAACAAGCCGCGGCCATAAGACGCATAAACACCGAACGAGGACGATCAGGACAAGAGACCATTGAAATGTTGGCCCGCACCACTATGCGCTGGCATTGCAGATACTACGCCCCAAGCGGTGAGCTGCTGGATGAATACGATTCACCATACATGCACGGCATGCATCCGTTTATCGTGAAAATGTATCCGCTGATAGACGGAGAAGTACACTCGTTTGTGGAAGATGTCGTTGACCAACAGAAATACATCAACAGGCTCATCACACTGATGGACCATGTGCTTGGCTCTTCGGCCAAAGGTGTGCTTCTGTTTCCGGTAGACCAAAAGCCCGATGGCATAAGCTGGAAGGAACTTGGCGCCATGTGGGCTAACACCAACTCGGTAATCCCCTACTATCGCAACGGTAATGGGGCGGAACCGCGACAAGTGGTGGGAGGAGGAGAACATTCGGGTGCGAATCAACTGCTGGACATAGAGTTGAAACTCCTGCAACAGATTTCAGGTGTAAGCGGGGCTTTACAAGGACAGATTGGCAGAGCCGACACTTCGGCAGCTTTGTTTGAAGCACAAACGCGCAATGCTTCTGTGGCTCTGCGGGATTTGCTTGACACTTTCCACAGTTTTCGTGAATTACGAAATATCAAAATAGCCCAGACATAAGCACCGTGTTAACATTTATTCACACGACAGTGTTGGCATAAATACCCATACAACATGTAGTTTTGCCAATACAAAAAACAAGCCCAATGCTATGATTACGATTGATGACAATTCACCTCACAGAATGAGGCAACAAAAGGCGCTGGATTTTTACCATGCGTGCCGCAATGTGATGCAAGCTGACCGTACCGCCCGGCTCACCGAAGCCAGGGTGGTGCAAAAAGCTCTGGAAATGGAAGCACCACGCTATTATGTAACCGATGAGTATGCCCAAAAGGTTGTACACCGGATGCTCAAAGGCAGAATGGAAATCTCAGCATACGGTCCAAAAGCTGACCAATGGCGCGAGATTATGCAAAAAGTGCGCCATGTGCGGTCTACCCTTGGCGTAAGAACAGAAGAAGCCGTGTGGCGCGTGCTCGAGAGCAAGGCTTCAAGCTATTTTGTAAGCCCGGAACAAGCGTACCGCCTTTATTTGCGTGGCAAAAATTTGATGAGAAACAATAATAGAAAGGAGGCGATATGATTACACAACTGAGCTTGAATGTAAGCGCCGTGGCCGATGAGGTATTGGCAGAAACTGCATTACGGCATTTTTTGAGTACTGACAACAAACCGGTATTGAGCCGTGATCGCATGGAAGCCTTGGAACTGATGGTTCACGCCTCTTTTGCAAGAATGTGTCTGCGCATGATCGGATGTGTGGTGAATTGTTCCTGCGGATGCGAGACGCAAACCAATCCGTCGGGACAAAAATTGCTCAGCCTTGACATAGAACATGAGCCTACAGCAAGCGCACTGACATGGACACACGCGCTTGAGCACGCCTTGGCTATGGATGTGCTCAGCGAATCCTTGAGTGGAGTTGATCCCAAAGCATCGGAGATGTATGGACACAGAAGCAACGACTTGATTTCAGGAGTTATGAGAGATGTGTCATTTTCAGGAATCAAGGGCACCAGGATTGTACCACACATGTATTGATGCAACAACAGGGTGCGCCTTTTTCAGGCACACCCTTTGTTATACATATAGGGAGATTACTCTATCTCTGATTATTTGGCAGGAGCCTGTGCGGGAGCGGGCGCAGGAGCCGCTTCAGGAGCCGGAGTGTTGTAGTCACCGCCCTGTACTTGCTCGGTAGGTGTTACTCGCGACTGATTGGGAGTGATGGCGGCAGGCATGAAGAATGTGGAGAGGATGGCGAGCAGGCATATAGCACCGGCCAAAGTCCAAGTGGCTTTTTCAATAAAATTGGTGGTGCGACGCACGCCCATGATATTGTTTGAACCGGCAAAGGTGGAGGACAGGCCACCGCCTTTGGATTTCTGCATAAGAACAACGCCTATCAAAAGTACAGACGCAATGAGTGTAAGAACAACTAAAAGTGCAAACATATTGCAGTGTTAATGTATTGGTGTTAAAAACAGAGTTATTTATTGTTGGCCAAACGCTGACTGGCAATCAATTTGCGCAGAAAGCGTAATTGGTCTGCAAAGTAAATACTTTTTTCCGGAAAATTCAAACTTAATTGACTTATAATTTCATAAGCCTTGTCGTAACGGTGACGTTTGATGTAGAATTTGGCCAAACTTTCGCTTAATGGAGAATCTGCGGCAGGAGTTGACACCTTACGAGCCTTATGATGAGCTTGCTCCGGTGCCGGGGCTGCCATGCGGGACGATTCAGCCGGATATGATGCCAGGAAAGCATCAAGCCGAGAATCCTGCTCGCTGGTGACAGCGGGCTCCGATTGTGGTTCTTCTTGACTTTCCTTTATAAGCACTGACGCATAGTCAGTGGCCACAGGGTTAAATATCAATTTTTCAAGCAATGCTTGTTCTTTTGGGTCTGGATTGCCGTAGTTTTGCATAAAAGTGTCAAGAGCATCTTCGGTGGTCGGTGTTACCGAGGTCTGTAAATCGGGATAAAATCGTGCAAATCGCGGTCCTTCTGAGTCCATCAGGCTAAAAAGCGTACGTGGATTTGCAGCATTGAGCGCCACACGCGCCATAAGCAACTGTCTGCGTTCGGAAGGAGGCGAAGAATGCTTCAGCTCCATAGCAGCCGGAAGCGTAAAGTAAGGATACAACTCGGCCAACGCATCGGTGAGTTGAGGCAGCGGAGCCTCAGCTTTTGAAACAGTGTTGAGAAAAGCTTGTAAAGGAGTGCTGTCCATGAGTGATCAAAGTTACCAGTTTCCGAGTGTGGCATTGAATATCAACTGCACCAGCTCCTCACAAATGGCCTGACACAGCTCGTCCTGTACATCTGTGAGCATTTGGGAACTGTCAAAATCCTGATAGGCACTGAATGTCTGGTCAATATCTTTGCCTTGCTGCTTGTTGTCCAGATATTTCACTCTCACTTGAATAGTCAAACGCGTCTTGGACGCATAGGCATCTTCCGTAACCGCCTGAGGCGAAAGCGAGTATCCGGTAATCTCTCCTTCAAGCTGAAGATCCGAGGCTCCGTCTACTGTTTGCAAACGGGTATTACGAGTAATATAATTAATCAGCTCGTTTTCAAACATCTGCTGAAGAGGAGGGTATACAAGGGCAGCTCGTATAGGAAAGTTTGACACCCTTATGGTATGGTACACATTGTAATCAATGGCTGCACCGTTGAGAGTCACGTTGATATGGCAGGCGCTGAGTGGAAGAATCATCAGCACCAAGGCCATCCATATACGGAAATTATGAGCAATCTTGTAAATCATGACTGCAAAATTACTAATTTTTTTTGAGTGGGGTCAATATTTACGTAGCGTGATCACGGTGCCTTCGGGCGTGACAAGAGTAAGATTCTTAGCCGACAGATGCTCAACATTGAAACTGGTGACATAAGGACGCTCATAGGGATTTTCCGGAACATCCAGACCCCATTCATTGAAATCGGAAGTCCAAGCAGGAACCTCCACTGATATTGTTGAAGCGCTCTCGTCATAAACCATATTGCCGGTGTGATTGAATATGGATCCAGGGGCAAACTGTATTGTATAGCGATAGAACGAGATGTAACGATTCGGTGATGTCGGCACAACCTCATCTCCGTCAACATACTGAATACGGAGCACCTGCCATTGGGCATCAAGCTCACCGTTGATAGGCGTGTCTGCACAGCTATGCACCACTCCGGCCATAAGAGCCAGAATCATTATGATTTGAAACACTCTTTTCATATCCATCCGGTTTTTCTGATTGACAACTGCACTCCGAAACTGCGGCCAAGCAATTCTCCGGCATCAAGGCCGAGGCTGAGGGTGCCACTCCATCCGCTCAACCTTGCCGGATGGTAGTCTACTTCACATAAAGCACTGAAACTACGGGCAATCTCAGGCGTGGGAACATCGTATGTGCCCCAACTACGCCAATAAGTCAGTTTCACACGATAGTTTATCTGCTGGCACGGATTGCCTTCTATGCCTATATGATGACCTTTGATTCGGTTGTGATAAAAATAAAGATGATGATTGGTATTATATATCGGTGACACAAGCATCGGATTACCCAGCCCCATGCCCCAGTGACTTGAACCAACATCAAGATAATGATTATAGTAATTGTCGCGTCCGCTCACCTGATGAGGTATTTCGGGAGACTTGTCCCAATAAATAGGTGCACTTTGATCGCGGGTGCTGACATATTCATACAAAAATTTTGTCGCCACAGGGTTTGAGGGGAATTTCACCTCAAATCCCAAGAGCATATCGCGCCACAAATAATCACAAAACATCATGGAATGATCCTCAAAGAAATGCTGGAAATATACACGTGTGCTCCAGTCTCGCTCTGTGTCATTCCATTTCAAAGCCATGTTCCATTGACCGGTATGATTACCGGTCACATTGGTCTCTTCTCCAATCAATCCATTACCGCCTCCTTGGTCTCCACCCATAGGAATAAATACCTTACCCCAATATTTCAAACCATTTGGCATTTTTATCAGTGTCAAGTCATACGGTTCTTTGGAGCTTCGGCTATAAACCGACCCTCCGAACTGAGCTGACATCTCCAATGCACCCTCAAAAGTCAACGGAAATTTGTCCTCACGGCCAAAACGCACAAACAACCCCTTGGAGTGATACAGGCGGTGCACCGAGCGCTTGGCTCCCGGCAGCGACATATTCACCCACGAATGCTGCCAATTACTGTCGGTGAACAGTCCGTATGAGGCATATCCTCTGATCCACATCCAATTGTTGGTAAACGGCACCGGCTCATAATTGGGCATCTCGCCCCTCACCTGCGGTATGGGGCGCGCATTAGGACTGAGAAGCATGTCGCCCGAGCTAAGACGTTCATCCAAGAATCCTTCTGTGTGCTCTCTTGCTCCTACTGTAAGTTGCAACGACCGCCATCTTACAGCGCCATAGAGCTGCTGGATAACAAACGGCGATGAGAGGTCGTATCCACCGGCAATATCCACTGCCGCACTCCATGAAAAACGTGGCTTGTAATCCATGTGACGAAACACTCCGGCACGCAAAAATCCATAGTTTGGACGCTGCGATGACAAGCCGAACTTATTGGCTGAGAGCCAAAACGGAGAGTGCGAACCGGTGGAGATTGTAGCCTGCGCCTCTGCACTGTAGCTGAACAAGCTGTCTCGCGCTGCTGTAGTCGGCTCTGCGTAAACCAAGGAGCAAAATGCAGTCGCCGTGGCTATGGCGCAAATTTTAAGAATATTCATGGTCAAATCGTTATAAGCGTCAAAGATAGTAATAAGCGAGAGCAATGACAAATAAATTTGTCATTGCCAAGCGAAAGTATCTAAGGCGATAGCCAAAGATAAAAATAATTCTTTATCTTTAACCCAAAACCATAATAAAAGTCAACACATATTTTATTATGGGCACGAAACCACAAACTTTGTCAGCACAAATCCGTGATCGGATGGATAGAAAAAGATATCCCCATTGAAAGAGAATTCTTTTGCCAAGCTATTGTCGTAACATTGTGATTCAACGGCCTGTATGGTTCGTCCTTGATAATAGATAAAATCAATGCGATCCATGCGCGACTCCGTTTCCAGCGAGTCTGCCTCAGTCAGCCATGTCACCCCTATATTTTTTACCGGATCAGGATTCATTTCGCGGAAACTGTCCTTGAATCCAGCATCCTGCATTGCCACTGACACCGGCCAACGCACCACTGCACCGCCATGATTATAAAGCGATTTAGTGGCCTCTGTCCAATCAAGATGGGAGTGAATATTGAAATCACCACCCATAATCACCGGTATGCTATCGGCCTGAGCCAGAACAGGATTTAATACCGAGATTATTCGTTTTATTTCATTCAATCGTGTACCCTCGGTTTCCCACGCCAAAATTTCAGATTCAGACCTATCTGTGGGCACCAACCGTGCATCGGGCAGATAATGCAGCCATGTGCCGAACACTCGCACCGGCGCACCTTCCACATCTATCTGCACCCCACCAAAATTGAATGTATCAATGGAGTCAGGATACGCGTATGTATCCATTATAGGATAACGACTATAGATGCTGAGATTATCGGAAATCAAATGATATTCATATCCCAAGGAGTCAGCCACCGTTGGTGCCGCCCCATATGTTTCCACCATGATAATCACATCGGCATTGCTTTGTTTCAAAATACCGATCGCTCCCTCACAACCCTGTTGCGGATAAGCCTTGGAATGCCCTCCATGCCATATGTTCCAGGCAAGGACTGTCAATTCTTTTTTGTTATCTTTCTTGGTTTCACATGATGTGGCACACACCATTCCCAAGAACATCAAAAGTATAAATTTAAGGATTCTCATAGTTACTTCATGTCTATTGTCAGCGTATGCGTACGGATAATACAGTATCCGCATTCAATTTGGCCGAAAAATCAGCCCCGGGAGCGGGAATAAAAGACAACGGAAGATGACATGGCATTATGACATCTCCTATTTTAAGGGTCGTGAACTGGCTTAGCGCAGAAAGTGCATGGTCAACACCTATCTGCTCTGACGTAAGTTCAGCCGTAACACCAAAAGCCTCAATTATGGCAGGTTCAGAATCCAAAGGAACCGGAACCCATTTACCCATAGCCACACAATGGTCAAACACACCAACCATACCGGTAGGATGTAAACCATTATGCAAATTCTGCAATATATCTGTCGGCACTATCCGCAAAGCCAAAGTCACCGCATCATAGTAGCGTGGTGCAAATTTTGGTGTAATACTTTTGCCAAGACGTGACACTCTGTAGGCAGGATAAAGCATTGCGCTCCATCTATCAGTGAAATCCGGCAAAAACAGGGGCTTATCGGGCATCACAAGAGCTGAATCAACAACAATGTCAATACTCAGTGGCATCACCACAGGCTCTCCCGGAGCTCTGTGAAAAGCTATGGTTTTCATATAGGATAACGGTTTTGTAGGCTAAGCCTGTTGTACATCACAGCAAGATGGGCATAGATAGATGTGTCCTGAACCACAATTCCCGGTTGCACATGCAAACGACACGGAGCAAAATTCCATATGGCCTTGACACCGGCACGCACCAAAGTGTCGGCTGTGTCCTGAGCTTTGTCGGCAGGAACCGTCACCACACCTATTTCAGCATCAAGACGCCTCCGCCATTCATCAAGCTGCGATATATGGAGCACAGGCACATTGCATATACGAGTACCCACAACCGAGGGGTTTATATCAAATCCGGCCTCTATATTAAGGCCGAAACGAGCCAAACCGCTATCGGCTATCAAAGCCGAACCAAGCGAGCCAACCCCCACAATAACAGCTCTGTGAACACGAGTGAATCCAAGAAAATTAATAAGAGTAGCTTCAAGAGAGGCCACATCGTAGCCTATGCGCGTTTTGCCACGCAATGATATATGAGACAAATCTTTAGCTATTTGCGAAGCATCCACACCTATAGCCTTGGAGATGGCTGTGGACGACACATACTCCACACCTTTGACCCTTAGTTGCGACACATAGGCCAAATACCAAGGCAACCGGCTTAATGTTGGCTCGGGAAGCATCGCCTTGATAGTCTCAGGTGTATGAGAGTCGGAAGTTATATCCATATGCTATTAATAAAATCTTGGGCGCATGGGGCGCGATAAAGAGCCGGTAGCCGACGGTTGCAATTGCTGATTCCCATCAAGGCGAGTGTTTCTGTTACCTCTACGGGATGGAGCACCGTTGCCAAAACCGTTGCCGAACATATCTTCGTCCTCATCGGAGTACTGTTGTTGCTCAGGCAGTTCACCGGGCTTGGGCTTTGGTTTGTTCTTCTTGATTTCGGCAGGTTTCTGCAAATCCACAGGCTGCTCATTGATATTCCATTGCTGCTCCAAATCCCAATTCTTTTTGAGATTTATACGCTTGGGAAAATAGTATACGTCCTCAGGCATACGATTCAGAGTCAACGACCCCGGCGTGTATATACCGGAACTGTCCCGGTCGGCAAACAACCGTGCAAAATACTTGCCCGGGAGTACATAACGAAACACAGCCGTGCCATCTTCAACCTTTGCTTGCATCACAGGATTGTCTGCGGTAGAAAGCAACTGCACTACCCCGGAACCTTGAAGACCGGTGATATGAAACAGTATGTTGGAATAATCTTCAACCTTACGCACCGTAAATTCATGTTTAAACGGCCCGTTATGCTCTCCGTAAATATCGGTGACACCCAAGGAGTCTATGGTCAGATTGTATTTACCGCCAGGCTCCCAAGTATAATCCATGCGCATCTTCATGGGTTTGAGCGAATCCGGGAAATATATCACAGGAGGTTCAAGGTCAACCCACAGAGTGTCATCCTTGATTTGCAAATGCACGGCATCGGGATTGATTCTCGCTACCGGTTTGGCCGCACTAAGCAACAACGGATTAGGAATATCCTGCGTTGAACCGCCCTCCACCCGAATAGCAAGCAACGGAGTTTGCACAGGCGGTACGGAATCACCCTTTTCTATGGCTTTGCGCCGTTTTTCATCAGCCTCTTTTTGTCGTTTCAATTCTGCGGCTCGCGTTTTGGAACCTCGCAGATTGAATTGCAACGTATCTGTGGTCCAAGAAAGTTGATCCAACGTATCTGTACGCAGATAGCGCGCCTCCACAATGAGCGAATCTATATTGTAAACCATAGAATCCGTGAGCCAATAATCTATCGTATCGCGTGTGGCCGATGAATTTACCACAGAGAACTCCTCGATCAGCTGACCTGCCCGCGGAGAGTTCAGCAGTCTCAGAACAGGGAACGTGTCGCTCGGCGCACCCATCTCTATGCTTATGATATTACGTTCGCGTCGGTCGTTCTTGACCATATATTGCGATTTATATTCTTCGTTGAACCATGTGAGCAACACATCGTTGGGCGAGAACTTGGTATGAGTCCGAACCACTATTGAATCACCCCCGGAAGAACTCTTAAGTGTGTCACGCGTGGTAACAGTCTCAGCCATGGGCGTAATCTCTTCGGGATAAAAAGCAACATCCTCGGTACGATCCCATTTGTTGTCACGATTCTTGTCGTTAAGGGCAAAAATATGATACTGACCGGGCTTGAGATTGCGTAACGTAAACTGCCCCAGCTGATTTGTCTTTGTGATACGCTCCATGGGAAGCGTAGTGATGGCGGTGTCGCTAAGATTGGAGTACACACCCACAATCATGCCCTGAGCCGGTTCAAGAGTAGCCGCCTCAAACACCATTCCCGAAATGCACAACGAATCAAGCGTGGAGCCGGTGGAGAAATCCAATGCAAATCCATCCAAAGGATTACCCTCGTTGAGATCGGCTATGGCATCGGTAAAATCTATAGTGTAAGTAACATCAGGAATCAAAGAGTCACGCAACTCCACATCTATATTCCTGCCGGAAGATGATATGGTAGGCGCCTCCTTTTGCACCGGCGACACAAGAATCTTGTTCATTGCATCAGCCACATTGACATTTTCATTGAATGTAACACGAATACGCTTTCGCGTCACATTCAACTCTCCGGGCGATGGGTTACTACTAACAAACACGGGTGGCTCAGTGTCTCGCGGACCACCTTCCGGTCTGCCCATGCTGGCACACGCCGACAACGCTATGGCAACAACCACAACGAGCAACGAGCGCATCCATAATATAGAAGCTTGTCTTTTCACTACGCTGCAAAGTTAATTTCTTTCCATGAAAAAAACAAACCGCACACGATCCCCCAAGCAAACCAAACCGTTAAAGATTAAAGACGGAATGAAATTTATGTCATGAACGGTTTATACAATATATTATTACAAAAAAATCTTGCAGCGGTTTTGCTAAAATCAGTATCTTTGCAGCAATGAAGAAACTACCTATTTTTATAGCTATTGCAGCTTCAGCCGCAATGGGTGTCACAAGAGCAAACGCGGGTGTAAATTCGCCCGATGCAGCGGGGTATATGACACGTGGCATAGCCATGTACAACGACCGCAACTATGATGGCTGCCTTGACCAGCTGCTGCAACTGCGTCAACTCAACCCCACAGAAGCCCAGAGCGAGGATGCTCTCTACTACATAGCCATGAGCACGCTCTATTGCGGAGACGACGAAGCACTCGGGATGCTACAGACATTCGCGGAACTATATGGCGGTTCCACACGCATTCCACAGGTAATCGCCGCCATGGGCGACTATCACTTCACCCGAGGCGCATACGGCTCCGCGCTCAAAGAGTACGCCAAGGTCAACCCCAAGACACTCAGCGGCGATATTCGCGACAACACGGAATATCGCACGGCCTACAGCCACATGATGCTGGGAGAGAACGATGCCGCATTACGCGAATTTGACTCATTGGCCAAACACGGTGGCAAGTATGGTGCCGCATCAAAATTCTACATAGCCTACATACATTACAGCCAGGGCGATTATGCCACTGCACTCAAAGAATGGGAGGCCGTTGACACCTCAACCGAACCGGGATGTGCGGCACCCTACTACATGAGCCAGATATACTTCATGCGCAGTGACTATGCCAAGGCCTCGTCTTTGGCACGGAGAGTACTGGCCGACGGACGTGTGCCACAGTTCTCTGCCGAAGCCAACAGAATTGCAGGCGAAAGCCTGTTCAACCTCGGCAAAAGAAATGACGCCCTGCCATTTTTGTGGCAATACGCGGCTCTGACACAAGACCCCAAGCCAAGCGCATTCTATATGCTCGGTGTATCGGAATACGAACTCGGCCATTACGATGATGCCATACCCCTGTTGCAAAAGGCCGTGAACATGCCCGATGCCTTGGGACAAAGCGCATGCCTCTATCTTGGACAATGCTACGTGAAGCGCGGCAACACCGATGCCGCCTTGCTCCTGTTTGAGCGTGCCTACAAAATGGATTGCGTGAACAGTGTTACCGAAACAGCATTCTACAATTATATTGTGGCACTGATGGACGGTGGCAGATCTCCGTTTGCCCGCACCGTGAATATGCTTGAGGAATTTCTCAACCGCTTCCCGGAATCCCAGTACTCCCCCGAAATACGCGAGCTTGCCCTCAACGGCTATCTGTCCGATCAGGACTACGCCAGCGTGTTACGCCTCACAAGCAACTCCACCGCGCAAAACAGCACAGTAGCCCGGCACGCTCGTCAACAGGCTCTATACATGCTTGGAAACCGTGATTACACAGCCGGCAAATACGCATCGGCATTAGACCTCTTCAACGAAGGAGCCACCATAAAAGGAGGCAACCGCGCATTGGCCGCACAATGTGTGCTAAGAGCCGCAGCGTGCCAGTATGATATGGGAGAATACTCACGTGCCAAAGCGAGCTACTCGTCATATATCAACTCGGCAGGTCGCGACAACGAGAACCTGCCATTGGCATATTACGGTCTCGGATATGCACAATATATGCTTGAAGATTACAGCAACTCTTTGCAATCGTTTCTCAACGTGCGCAAAACAGCTCACTCCTCTGAAACAAGATTGCGTGTCGATGCCTCCAACCGTGCAGGCGACTGCGAATATATGCTGTCGCATTTCGGTCGCGCACAGGATTATTACGCCGAAGCCTACAGCATAGACCCTGCCACAGGCGACTACGCCATGTATCGTCAAGCTCTCATGAAAGGCTACGCACGCGACCACAAAGGTAAAATAGCGATGCTTGATGAGGTCATAAACCGATATTCAACATCATCGCTCGTACCTGCAGCCATGCTTGAACAAGCCGAAGCATACGTGGCACTCGGACAAAACAACAACGCCATAACCACGTATCAGCAACTGGTACAGGCTTATCCGTCCACATCTCACGGACGCAACGGCTACTTGCAACTCGCCATAACACAAATGAGCGCCGGTGAACGCCGCAACGCGATCGAAACTTATAAAAAGGTAATCTACACCTATCCGTCAAGCGAGGAAGCCAAAGTGGCCGTGGACGACCTCAAGCGCATTTATGCCGCCGACGGCCGCTTGGGTGAGTTGGCCGATTTTGTCAACTCAGTGCCCAATGCACCACACATAGAAAACTCAGAGCTTGATGCCTCGGCTTTCCTTGCCGCCGAAGAAGATTATATAGACCGCTCGTCAAGCAACAAACTGAAAGAATATCTTTCAGACTTCCCACACGGCACATACGAACCGCAGGCATTATATTACCTTGCAGAAAACGCCGTGGAGCATGGCAACAGCCGCGAGGCTCTGGAATATGCCACCCGCATAGTCATATCACACCCGCACAGCGAAGTAGCCGAAGATGCCATATTGATCAAAGCCAAGAGCGAATTCGCTTTGAATAAAAAAGAGGTGGCATATGCATCGTATTCCAATCTTGAGGAGCGAGCCGCCGGTGCGCATACACTACAGGAAGCTCGTCTGGGCATGATGCGCACAGCCATAGACTTGAAAATGTGGCAAGAAGCATTGCTCGCCACAGACAAGTTGCTCGGCACATCAGCCTCCGGAGGTGCATCGTTGAACGAAATTGAATTCAACCGGGCATTAGCTCTTGACCGCACAGGCAACCACGACGATGCCTACAAAATATGGCAAGATCTGGCCAAGACTCCCGAAAGCGATTACGGTGCGATGAGTGCCGTATATCTCGGCGAAAGCCTGATGAAGCAGAACAAACTAAGCGAGGCATACACCACGGTCAACAATATGATCAACGCAGAACCAAGTAATCAATACTGGCTGGCTCGCGCATTCATAACCCTCAGCGACATACTCCGCCTACAAGGACAGGTGTTTGAAGCCAATGAATATCTAAAGAGCCTGAAGAGCAATTATCCAGGTTCTGAATCCGACATATTTGAAATGATAGATACACGACTCAACAATGCATAAACTCCGTCATATATTCCTGCTTCTTGCCACTGCCGCAACCGTAAACGCCGGCGCTCAAGGGTTGCGCAAGGAAATCTCTGTGCAGCATGACATAGTGCCGGAGCAAACAGATGTAACCATGCTGCGGTTCACTCCACGATTTGTAATGCCGCAACTACAGCGCCCAACGCTGGAATACAGCTCGCGCAGTGTATTTTCTGTCGTGCAACCCACCATCTCTGTTCTTGGACCGGCTGCTTGGGCCGATTCCATAGCCACATCATCCTATCGCGGATACGCCGTGCTCGGATTTGCCCCTTTGTACAATCTTAACGCTTCGGCGGGATACAAATTCATTGACAACGACCGGACACGCCTCAACGCGTGGCTGCAATACAACGGCACCGCATACAAAGGACGCTACGGCAACTCACCTCTTGACGGACAATACCAGCGTCAAAACACAGTGACAGCCGCCGCAAGCCTGCATCACGCTTTGAACCAAGACAAATATCTGGATTTCGGGGTTGACTACACTTTCGGACGCTACTCCACTCCGGCTACAACAGACTCAACAGGGCGGCAACAGATGCACCGATTCAATTTCAGCGGACTGTTCTCTGGCAGCAACAGCACTCTGAGTTACAGTGCCGGAGCCGGAATAGGTATTTTCAACTACGCATTTTCTCCTTACTATGAAGTGGAAACAGAGCTTCCCGACGGTTCTTGGATTAACGAACGTCTACATCCGGCTCACGAAACCAAACTGAATTTGCAAGGAGGTCTGTCTACAAAAATAACCGAACATCAACGCGCCGGAGTAAATCTGGACTTCAGTATGCTGAGCAATTCGCGTCATTCACACACCGGATTCATGCGCGAAGAAATGGAGTATCGCACCTATGTCTCCGACCGCCATACCCACGCACTGCTCACATTCGCCCCTTACTACCGCTTACGCATGAACGCAGTGGAACTTCATGCCGGGATCAAAGCACAGCTCACGTTCAATTCCGGCAAGGCGGTTCATGTGGCTCCGGATGTGAACCTGACATGGCGTCCCGCAAGTCAGTTGGCGATTTATGCCAAAGCCGGGGGAGGTGAATGGCAAAACACCCTGTCTTCGCTGTTTGATGTCAGCCCATACACCCTTGGCAGCATGGCGTTCAAGAACTCTCACATACCTGTGACCATAGAAGGCGGCCTCACATTCGGACCTCTCAAGGGAGCATCCGTTGAACTATCATGGCTCTACGCCGCCGCCAATGATTGGCTTATGCCTGTAACACTACCCGATGGCCCCACCATATTCACACCCACTAAGATGCGAGGTTACAAACTGCATGCAGGAGTAACATACCAATACGGCACCACTGTGGAACTGCGAACCGCTTATGAAATGGCTCCGCAAGGTCCGTCACGCGGATTTTATCTGTGGCGCGACCGAGCTAAACATTCGTTTACCGCCAGCATCAAAATAACTCCGGTAACACCTCTTGACATATATGCCGGATGGGAATACCGCGGTGGTCGCACACAAATTTGTCCCCATACAGCAACGGAGCAGAATCTTGGATTCATATCCAATCTCCAGCTCGGCGGGCTTTATCGCATCTCATCACAATGGAGCGCATTTGTACGCGGAGAAAACCTGCTGTGCCGCCGGTATCTTATGATAGGCGGAGTTCCCGCTCAAGGCATCACAGGGCTGATAGGAGCCACTTACAAATTCTAACTCAGCCATAAGAACTCATACCCATAATCACCTAAATGTATCGCAACATATATTCTAATATGTATCGCAACGCTCTTCTAAACCCATTACCCGAACCGGATTTGAATGCGGATCCTTCCAAGGTGGACTCCATAGTACTGATTCCCACTTATAACGAGCGGGAAAATGTGGCCGCAATAATTGATGCGGTCATGAGACTGCCTCGCAGTTTCAATGTACTTATCATTGACGACGGTTCTCCTGATGGCACAGCAACCATAGTACGAGAAAAAATGGAGCAGTGGCCTGAAAGAGTGCATTTGCTGGAACGCAAAGGCAAGTTGGGACTCGGCACAGCCTATATAGCCGGCTTCAAATGGGCATTGGAGAGAAAACAATACGAATATGTGTTTGAAATGGATGCTGATTTCTCACACAATCCGGCCGATTTGATATCGCTTTACGACGCTTGCGCCATGCAAGGAGCCGACGTGGCCATAGGCTCACGCTATGTCACCGGAGTGAATGTTGTCAACTGGCCTATGGGACGTGTGCTTATGTCGTACTACGCCAGTGCTTATGTGCGCATAGTCACCGGAATGCCTGTGCGCGACACCACCGCCGGTTTCGTGTGCTACCGCCGCCGCGTGCTACAGGCCATGAACCTTGACGGCATACGCTTCAAGGGGTATGCATTCCAAATAGAGATGAAGTTTACGAGCTACAAGATGGGATTCAACATCAAAGAAGTGCCCATTGTGTTTGTAAACCGCGTGCTGGGTACCAGCAAAATGTCAAGCGGCATATTCAGCGAGGCGGTGTTTGGTGTGATACGTCTCAAACTCGGTAGCCTCATAAAAAAATATCCTCGACATGACAAACAATACTGATTCTCTGCTTATTCATAACGCCCGAATCGTAAACGAGGGCGAAATTTTTCACGGCTGGATACTTGTGGAAGGTGCATTCATAAGCCGTGTGGAACCAGGCGATATACCAGCCGACATCACTGCCGAACGTGTCTTAGATGCACGCGGCAAACTTCTGCTACCGGGCGTTATTGACACCCATGTACATTTTCGCGATCCGGGGCTCACTCACAAGGGCGACATGGCAACAGAAAGTCATGCCGCAGCCGCCGGCGGAGTGACATCGTTTATAGATATGCCCAACACCTCTCCGGCCACCACCACGCTTGAAGCCCTGGCAGAAAAAAAAGAACGTGCCGCACAAGTGGCCACAGCCAACTACGGTTTTTTCATAGGTGCCACAAACTCCAACCTTGACACACTGCTGAATGTGGACTACTCCGAATGTGCAGGTGTCAAACTGTTCTTAGGCTCCTCAACAGGCAATATGCTGGTCAACGACAACAGCACAATAAGCCGTATATTCAAAGAGGTGCCCGCTTTGATAGCCGTGCACGCCGAAGATGAAAAACTCATAGCCGAACGCCGTGCAGCCGTAATAGAACGCTATGGTGAAAACCTGGAGATGGAGTTTCACCCCGTGATAAGAAATCATGAAGTGTGCCGTAGAGCCACTGCCACTGCCGTGGAAATGGCTCGCACAACAGGAGCGCGATTGCACGTGTGCCATATCTCCACAGCCGATGAGCTTCAATACTTTGAGCCCGGTTCAGTAGAAAACAAACGCATCACAGCCGAAACTTGCCCGCAGTATCTCATATTCACCGATGAGGCATATCCCGCGCTTGGCTCACGAATCAAGTGCAACCCCGCAATAAAGCGTCCCGCAGACCGAGATGCGTTGCGCGAAGCAGTGGCCAACGGCGTGATTGACACCATAGCCACCGACCATGCCCCGCATCTGCCGCAAGAGAAACAAGGCGGAGCGTTGCAGGCCGTATCAGGAATGCCAATGATTCAATTCTCCCTGCCTGTAATGATGCAGATGTGCAACGAACAGGAATTTACATTGGAACGCATAGTACAGGAGATGTGTCACAACCCGGCATTGATATACAACATTGACCGCCGCGGATTTATTCGTCCGGGTTATTACGCCGATATTGTAATAGCCGACGACGACTGCGAACCTTATACCATCACTCCCGACTGGGTAGTGAGCCGTTGCGGCTGGACTCCGTTAGAAGGCCTGTCGCTCAACTGCAGGGTGGAAATGACCATTCTTAACGGCCGCACTGTATATTCTCAAGGCACAGTGCTGAGCAGCGTACACGGCATGCCGCTGAAATTCAATACCCATAAAAACAAGTAGCAACCGGTTGCGTATTCATAAATATTCAATACCTTTGCCGTACAATTGCATTTGTGCATATTAATACCAAGAAAGCATAATAAATTTTCAACAAATCATGTTAGAAGAAACCAAGGTAAAAACCCTCGACAAGGTTGTGGTGCGATTCTCCGGCGACTCCGGCGACGGCATGCAACTCGTGGGCAACATCTTCACCAACGTGTCGGCCGGGATAGGCAATGAAGTTTCCACCTTTCCTGATTATCCCGCTGAGATTCGCGCTCCGCAAGGTTCTTTGGGCGGTGTGTCAGGATTCCAAGTGAGCGTGGGCAAGTGCGTACACACTCCCGGCGACCAATGCGATGTGCTTGTGGCCATGAATGCCGCAGCCCTGAAACAGAACGCCCGATATGTGAAACATGGAGGCGTCATAATCATTGACATTGACTCGTTCAAGGAGGCCGATCTCAAAAAAGCCTTATATACCACTTCCGACCCCATAAAAGAACTCGGAATCACCGCTCAAGTGCTGGAGGTGCCTATCACCACAATGACCAAGGCCGCTTTGGAATCTTCCGGACTTGACAACAAAAGCATCCTGAAATGTCGCAACTTCTTTGCTCTCGGACTGGTGTGCTGGCTATTTGACCGCCCCATGGAGAGCGTGCTACGTTTCTTGAAAAACAAATTTGCCAAAAAGCCCGCCATCTACGAGGCCAATGCCAAAGTGCTTCAAGCAGGTCACGATTACGGACACAACATTCACGCAGGCGTAAGCACATATCGCATTGAAAGCGAATCAGCTCGCCCCGGCGTATATACCGACATCAACGGAAACACAGCCACCGCATGGGGTCTTATCATGGCCTCGGAAAAGAGCGGTCGCCCTCTGTTTCTGGGCAGCTACCCCATAACCCCTGCCACCGACATACTCCACGAATTAGCCAAACGCAAAGACCTTGGCGTAAAAGCCGTACAGATGGAAGACGAAATAGCCGGTGTATGCTCCGCCATTGGAGCATCATTTGCCGGCAACCTTGCCGTAACCTCCACTTCAGGCCCCGGTTTGGCATTGAAAAGCGAAGGCATAGGATTGGCCGTGATAGCCGAATTGCCATTGGTTGTCATTGACGTACAGCGCGGAGGTCCGTCTACCGGTTTGCCCACCAAAACCGAGCAAACCGACCTTCTGCAAGCCCTTTACGGTCGCAATGGCGAATCTCCGGTATGCGTGGTGGCTCCCGCATCGCCCACCGACTGCTTCACCATGGCATTCGAGGCCGCACGCATAGCCATGGAGCATATGACTCCGGTGATACTGCTGAGCGACGCATTCATAGGCAACGGCTCTTCGGCATGGCGAATACCCGAGGCTGACGAATATCCCGAAATAAAGCCTCCATACCTGCCACAAGAGCGTATTGATGCCGGCGGCTGGCGGCCTTACGAGCGCCGCCAGGACAACAAGGTGCGCTATTGGGCCATTCCCGGCACAGAAGGAGCCGCACACCGCCTTGGCGGATTGGAAAAAGACTACAACACTGGCGCAATAAGCACCGACCCGCTCAACCATGAGAAGATGGTGTACACACGCAGTGAAAAGATTGCCCGCATAGCCCACGACATTCCCGCTCTTGAGCTTCTCGGCGATGCCGATGCCGATATTTTGCTCACCGGTTGGGGCGGCACATACGGCCATTTGCGCACTGCCGTTGTAGAACTGCAACAACAAGGCAAAAAAGTGGCATTCACCCATTTCCGCTACATCAATCCGCTTCCGGCCAACACCGCCGAACTGCTCGGACGCTTCAAGAAAGTGGTGGTGGCAGAACTCAACACCGGACAATTTGCCGATTATCTACAAGGCAAGTTCCCCAATGTGAAAATAGAGCGCATCAACAAGGTGCAAGGTCAGCCATTCCTCGTAAAAGAGATTACCGACGGATTGCTTCAAATCATGAATCAAGACTAACTTATGGACACTCAGCAATATACCCCCGCAAACTATAAAAGCGACCAACCGGTGCGCTGGTGCCCCGGTTGCGGCGACCACGCCATTCTCAACTCGCTCCACAAGGCTATGGCCGCAGTAGGCGTCCCACCACACAAAACAGCCGTGATATCCGGTATCGGATGCTCGTCACGACTCCCATACTACATGAACACCTACGGGTTCCACACCATTCACGGACGCGCCGCGGCAATAGCCACCGGTTTCAAAGTGGCCAACCCGGAAATGACCGTATGGCAGATTTCGGGCGACGGCGACGGCCTCGCCATCGGAGGCAACCATTTCATCCACGCCGTGCGACGCAACATTGACATAAACATGTTGCTGCTCAACAACAAGATATATGGCCTGACCAAAGGACAGTACTCCCCTACGTCCGATAGAGGTTTCATATCCAAATCATCGCCCTACGGCACAACCGAAGACCCCTTTATTCCCGCAGAACTGGTATTCGGTGCCCGAGGCAATTTCTTTGCCCGCACCATCGATGTGGAACTGGGCGTGTCGCAGGAAGTGCTCACCGCAGCAGCACTCCACAAAGGCACATCGGTCGTGGAGCTGTTGCAGAACTGCGTGATTTACAACAACGGCATTCATAATTTCATTACCGACCGCGAAAACCGCGCAGACCGTACCATACATCTTGAGCACGGCAAGAAAATGCTGTTTGGCAAAGAATTGAACCGTGGCTTGGTTCAAAACGGCTTCCTGCTCAAAGCCGTGGAGATAGGCAAAGACGGCTACACCATGGATGATGTGCTGGTGCACGATGCTCACACACCGAGCAATTTCCTTCACCAGCAACTGGCCATGATGGACGGTCATGAACTGCCATTGGCAATAGGAGTGATTCGCGACGTGGCAGCTCCATCCTACAATGAAGAGGTTGATCGTCAGGTCAAGGAAGTACGAGCCAAGAAAGGATTTGACTCCCTGCGCTCCATGATTTTGGCAGGTGAGACATGGGAAGTAAAGTAACTCCCATTGCTTCACGCACAATACTTGCAAGAGCATCCTTCGGGGTGCTCTTGCTGCGTTAAAAATATACGTGACGGCAATAATCGGCAACTTTTGCAGTTATATTATTGATATAACTATATTGTTGTACAAATTTTTTCAACTCTGACATATCTGTTTTTCATGAACAATATTCTCAAGATTGTATGCTTAGGACTCGGTATACTCATGGCATACCCCGCAGCCTTGGCACAGGATAAAAACGATTTCAACCCTGTACAGACAGGTGTCACATCGCTCAGCATTGCCCCCGATGCCCGCGCCGCCTCAATGGGCGACATAGGTGCCGCCACCGACCCTGACGCAAACTCTCAATTCTGGAATCCGTCAAAATACGCTTTCGCCTACAGCACAGCCGCCGCAAGCATAAGCTACACTCCATGGCTGCGCAAACTTGTAAACGACATATTTTTGGCCAATCTTGCCGGATACTGGAAAATCGGCTCGGGCGACAATCAGGCCATATCTGCGTCATTGCGCTACTTCTCTTTGGGTGAAGTGACCACAAACGACCAAGGAAGCTCCGTGGCCGCACAAACGCTAAACCCCTATGAAATGTCGTTTGACCTGGGTTATTCGCGCAAATTGAGCGAAAAATTCTCAATGGGTGTAGTGTTTCGCTACATCTATTCCGACCTCGGCTTCTCCGATTCATACGCCGGCAACCAAACATCAGGAGCAAGCGCATTTGCAGCCGACATCTCCGGTTACTTTGTCACCTACCCCATGGTAGGCCGCAACGAATGTCAATGGGCATGGGGATGGAACATATCCAACATCGGTACAAAAGTGTCGTACAACAACGGAAATGACCCTGCATTCCTGCCCACCAACCTGCGCCTCGGCACATCATTCATGTTCCCCTTGGCCGACTACCACAACCTTGCCATAAACCTTGATTTGAACAAGATGCTCGTGCCCACACGCCCGCGCCGCAAAGATTTTGACAGCGAAGGGAAAGACGAGCTGGATGTGGACCGCGAATACGACGAAGCCCTCGAGAAATGGGAAAACATGTCACCCATCACCGGTATATTCAAATCGTTTGGTGACGCTCCGGGCGGATTCAGCGAAGAGCTCAAGGAGATCAACTGGGGCTTCGGTGCCGAATACAACTACAACCAGCAGTTCTTTGTACGTGCCGGCTACAATTACGAAAACGCCATGAAAGGCAACCGCAAATACTTCAGCATGGGCGCGGGATTCTCACTCAACGTGGTGCGACTGGATGCAGCATACATGATAGCTACCGCACAGTCATCACCTCTTGACCAGACCCTCCGATTCACCCTCACATTTGATATGGACGGCCTTAAAGAACTTCTTGGCAAACGATAATATGAGCACGATTCCAAACATAAGAGTGGGCACCGGCTTTGATGTCCACAGCTTTGCACCCCAGCGCCGCCTTGTGATATGCGGCGTGGAAATACCTTATGAACTTGGTCTTTTAGGCCACAGCGATGCCGATGTGGCATTACACGCCTTGGCCGACGCACTGCTTGGCGCAGCAGCCATGCACGATATAGGCTATCATTTTCCCGACACGTCTTCCGATTGGGAAGGAGCCGACTCAAGAGTGCTTCTACGCAAAGTCGTTGAGTTGATAGGCCGTAACGGCTACGCCGTGGGCAACGCCGATGTCACAATCATAGCGCAAGCCCCAAAAATGCTGCCGCATATAGAGCATATGCGCGCCAACGTGGCCGCAGACCTTGGTGTGGAGATAGACAGAGTATCGGTCAAGGCCACAACCACAGAGCGACTTGGGTTCACCGGCCGCAAGGAAGGCATAGCCGCAATGGCCTCAGTCCTTATATTCAAGCAGTAATTATCAACTTGGCAGAGCGCTAAGTATGCGCCACGCCGCCGGATACAGGTTATTGGCTCTGTTGCCGAGATTCTTCACAAACCCAAGCGGTTTGCCGCCATATGTGAGAAGCACCATCCCCTTGGAAGTACCTTCGGGGAGCTGCACCGCCTCATGACGTAGATAAGTCAGCGCTGTTGTGCGATTCACCTCACATTCGGAAAACGCACCCCTTTGAAGCATATCGCTCATGGCAAGATCCTGCGTGGGAATCAGCGACTTGCCCTTGATTACGGCTACAAGCGTACGCGGGCGCAATTCATCACTCGCATCAAACCCTCCGGGCACGCACCACACATTTTCTCCATCGCTTTCAAATTTGGCTTCGTACTCCGGTTTTATCCATCCGGCAACATCGCGAGCCACCTCGGGAAATTTAGCTGTTTTCTCACCCTTTTTACGCTTCGGCTTGCGAACCTCCGATACATAATCATCATCAACCGGTTTGCGCACCACTGCCATGAACAGACCCTCGCCACGTAAGTTTTGCGGCATGAAGCGACACACCGGCAAATCACCGACAACGGCTCCGGCCACGCCCCACTCAGCGGGCACATCAATATTCACCGGTTCGGCACCGTACTCGTCAACCATGTGCCGTACCATATCCTCATTCTCGGTAACATTGAAAGTACAAGTGCTATAAACCATATATCCGCCTGGACGCAATGCCGGCCAAAGATTGGCTATGATTTCGCGCTGGCGGGCAGCGCACTGCTCCACAAGTCCCTCGCTCCATTGCGCCACAGCCTCGGCATCCTTGCGCATCATTCCTTCTCCTGAGCACGGCACATCGGCGGCAATTATGTCAAATCGTCCGGGATGTTTGCGAAACTGAGCCGTATCCCCCTTTGTAACGGTTGCATACGGGCAACCCCACTTAACAAGGTTCTCACGCAATATGGCCGCACGACCGGGCACAAACTCATTGGCCACCACATGACTACCCCAGAGAAGAGCATCAATGGCCGTCGTGGTCTTGCCTCCGGGAGCGGCGCAGGCATCAAGATAACTTACAGGCTCTGAACCGACCAATCGCCCCAGCACATATCCTATGAACATTGACGATGCATCCTGCACATAGTAGCGCCCCTGATGCAAAGCCGGATCAAAAGTAAATTGCGGCCTTTGAGCCAGATATTCACCAGATTTGCACCACGGCACAAAATCGGCATCCTCATTCATTGGCTCACCTTTGCGCAAATTATGACGCACCGACACCACAGGGTCGGTAGTGGCGAGCGCATGAGTCAGCGCAGTAGCCAAACCGCTGTTCACCTGCTCCATACGAGCGGTGAACAGCGGTGGTATATTACGTTTTATCTCCGACATTATATTGACAGGCGGCGCAGAGTGTCAAGCAAATTGCGGTTGATAGGCTTATCGTTCTTGATAGCCTTGGTGAAAGGCACATACACGATTTCGTCATTGCGGATACCTATCATCACATTGCGCTGGTCGTCAAGCAAGGCATCTATGGCTGCCGCTCCCATACGCGACGCCAAGATACGGTCGTGAGCCGTAGGACTGCCGCCACGCTGCAAATGGCCAAGAATGGACACACGCACATCATAGCCAGGATACTCTGTTTTCACACGTTCGGCAAGACCCATTGCACCACCGGTAACAGGACTTTCGGCCACAAGCACTATAGATGAGTTCTTGCTCTTGCGGAAACCGTTCTGAATCAACTCCGCAAGCTGGTCCACCTGAGTGCTGATTTCGGGAATGATAGCGGCTTCGGCACCCGATGCAATAGCACCGTTGAGAGCAAGGAATCCCGCATCGCGCCCCATGACTTCAATAAAGAACAAACGCTCGTGGCTGGTGGCCGTGTCGCGGATTTTGTCCACACACTCCATAATGGTGTTGAGCGCTGTGTCATAACCAATAGTGGTATCGGTGCCATAAAGGTCATTGTCAATGGTGCCAGGCAAACCGATAATAGGGAAATTATATTCCTTGGCAAATATGCGGGCACCGGTCAAAGAACCGTCACCACCTATCACCACAAGCGCGTCTATTTCGTGACGCTTCATGTTGTCGTAGGCCAATTGGCGACCTTCAGGAGTCTGGAACTCCGGACAACGTGCAGTTTTCAAGATAGTACCACCCATCTGAATGATGTTTGACACATTCTGAGTCTTGAACTCCTGAATCTCATCCGAAATCAAACCTTTGAAACCACGATAAATACCTTTGACTTTAAATCCGCTGAAAATCGCCGATCGGGTCACGGCGCGAATGGCGGCATTCATACCGGGAGCGTCACCACCCGAGGTCAATATGCCTATACACTTAACATCCATACTGTTGAGAGATTATTATTTTACTTGTTCTATCACATATTTCGAAGCACCACGCCAAGGCAAAGTGCCATAATATTTTTTATAAACCAGCATCACCGAACGACCGGAGCCTTGCATCTCCTGAAGCCTGTGAACCAAAGCCGGATTATCCACCGAAAAGCTCAGGTTATGCGAATAAACCCTTGTTGTATCTGTCAATGCCTGTTCCGAAATCACATCCACTTCATAGGTTTTGAACACTAATCCGCGCTTTTCCACTCCGGTCACATACCCGGTCACACGGCAGTCTGTGGCATATGGATTCATATAACGCAACCAAAATGCCACGCCAAGTACCACAGCACATATCACAATCGTCCACCACAACATTCGCACCCAGCGGCTACGACCTTTCTTGGTCTCGGGCACCACCTCTTTTTCTTCAAACGAAATTGTATGGCGACCCGGCACCTGCTCAGGCTGTGGAGAACTCTCTTCTGTAAAATAATCAGGTTTATTATCGTCCAGAAACATCTGCAATTTTTTTAGAGGCACGCCGCTTGCCCACGGCTATGCACACAAAGGTGAATATACCAAGAACTATCAGCAATAGTGTCTGAGAACCCATTACAAGATTGGCAAACGACACCCTGTATGTATAACTCAATTCAGGAATAGCAGAAGCATATATGCCCAATCCCCACACTATGGCATACTGCCAAGGACCGAGACCTCCGTTGCTCGGCACCCCCATGGCAATGCTTGACAGCACGAAGCACACCAGCACCGCCAATGCACCATAATCGTGCACCACCTGAGCCGTTGCCGGAAACGCGAAAAAAGCCACAAACAACTGCATGAAATAGCAGCCCCATATGCACAGAGTGAACAGTAGCCAACGCCCTTTTCCGGGCATAGTGGCAATAACGGCAAACCCCGCCCATAAACCTTTGCTGAATTCCTTGATTTTCTTTATCAACTTATTGTCGGGCAGCAGGCAGAACAATGCAACAACACCGGCCACTACAAATGCAACACCAGTCCATAACCACGGACTTGACATCAAAGCTATCACTTTTTCAAACAAACCGCTGTTTTGAGCGAGATAATCGCCCAAAACACTGCCCGCCAAAACAAATGTTGTGGCCGTGAGCAGAGCCACAGTCACAGTGTCGGCAAGTCGTTCAGCAACCATAGAACCGAACACCTCCGTAAACGGAGCCTTCTGTCGCTGTGCTATATAAGTGGTGCGCCACAACTCTCCGAGTCGAGGCAGCACAAGATTCACCGCATATGTACCGAATATGCTCAAAATCAGCACAAACAGTGGCACCTTTATACCCAAAGCCTTGAGCTGGATGCTCCACCGCATGGCACGGAACACATGAGAGAACACACTGATCACAAGAGCCAGCACTATCCACCAATAGTTGCAATAATCACGGATTATCGCAGACATTTCATTTACATCCACACCTGTAAGAAGCAGATAGCACAAGCCTACGGTTATGATAAGTGGCACACCGTACTTCATGAAATACGACAGCGCCGTCTTGACAACACTTTGTTTCATTTTGCAAAAATATACAAATCCCACAATAGTAAAAAACAATTCCATTTGATTTTTCATTGCCCTGTCCACACCCATTACTAAATTTCTTTAAAAAAATTTTTTTCTGTTGTTTATAGCAATTAATGCCTATATTTGCATTAATAATACGAAATCTATATCCATTACTCATGAAAAAATATCCAAAAATCGGCATACGCCCCACTATTGACGGCCGTCAAGGTGGTGTACGTGAAAGCCTTGAAGAGAAAACCATGAGCCTGGCAAAAGCCGTGGCCAACCTAATAAGCTCCAACCTCCGTAACGGTGACGGCACACCGGTAGAATGTGTAATCGCCGACACAACGATAGGCCGTGTGGCCGAAGCTGCCGCATGCGCTGAAAAATTTGAGCGCGAAGGCGTAGGAGCCACTATCACTGTCACTTCTTGCTGGTGCTATGGATCTGAGACAATGGATATGAATCCGCATTGGCCCAAAGCCGTATGGGGATTCAACGGCACCGAACGCCCCGGAGCTGTTTACCTTGCTGCCGTACTCGCGGCTCACGCTCAAAAAGGGCTACCTGCATTCGGCATCTACGGCCACGACGTACAGGATCTGGACGACAACTCCATTCCCGATGACGTTGCAGAGAAACTACTGCGCTTTGCCCGCTCAGCAATGGCCGTAGCCTGCATGCGAGGCAAAAGCTACCTGTCTATCGGCAGCATGTGCATGGGAATAGCCGGCTCCATCGTTGACCCCGACTTTTTCCAGGAATACCTTGGCATGCGCAACGAATCTGTAGACGAAACCGAGATACTCCGCCGCATGGAAGAAGGGATCTACGACCATGAGGAATACCAGAAAGCCATGGCATGGACCGAGAAATACTGCAAAACCAACGAAGGTGAAGATTTCAAAAACCGTCCGGAAAAACGCAAAACACGCGAGCAGAAAGATGCCGACTGGGAATTTGTCGTGAAAATGATGATCATTGTACGTGACCTCATGATAGGCAATCCAAAACTCAAAGAACTCGGATTCAAAGAAGAGTCCCTTGGCCACAACGCCATAGCGGGAGGTTTTCAGGGACAGCGCCAGTGGACCGACTGGAAACCCAATGGTGACTACACAGAAGCCCTCATGAACACCTCCTTTGACTGGAACGGCATACGCGAAGCATTCGTACTCGCCACAGAAAATGATGCCTGCAACGGTGTGGCAATGCTATTCGGCCATCTGCTCACCGGTATGGGACAAATGTTCTCCGATGTGCGCACATATTGGAGTCCCGAAGCCGTGAAACGTGTCACCGGCAAAGAACTAACCGGACGCGCCTCCAATGGCATAATCCACCTCATCAATTCCGGTGCCACCACCCTTGACGCCACAGGCGAAAGCATCAATGCCAACGGTGAACACTGCATGAAACCATCTTGGGAAATGACCGAAAAAGACATGGAAGCATGCCTCAAAGCCACAACCTGGTACCCGGCCGACCGCGACTACTTCCGTGGAGGCGGCTTCTCCAGCAACTTCCTTAGCCATGGCGGCATGCCCGTAACCATGATGCGCCTCAACCTCGTCAAAGGTCTCGGCCCTGTGTTACAGATCGCAGAAGGATGGACAGTGGAAATAGACCCCGAAATAAACAAAACTCTTGACAAACGCACCGACCCCACATGGCCCACCACATGGTTCGTGCCACGTTTGTGCGACAAACCCGCTTTCCGTGACGTTTATTCAGTTATGAACAATTGGGGAGCCAACCACGGCGCAATATCCTATGGACATATAGGCCAGGACCTCATCACACTTGCCTCCATGCTCCGCATTCCTGTATGCATGCACAATGTGGATGACGACAAGATTTTCCGTCCGTCGGCATGGAACGCATTCGGCATGGACAAAGAAGGCTCCGACTACCGCGCTTGCAAAAACTATGGTCCAATCTACAAATAATCGCACCCATGGTTACATCTCAGCTCATTGACCTGTTTGTAGAGCAAGCACATCGCGTAGGCCGTCATGGCCTCACCATCTGCTCGTCAGGCAACCTTTCCTGGCGAGTTGGCGAAGATGCCATTATATCAGGCACCGGCTCTTGGGTTCCCGAACTCACAGCCGACAAGGTTTCCGTGTGCCGCATTGCCGACGGCAAGGTTCTCAACGGCATTCGTCCTTCCATGGAATCCACCTTCCATCTCGGCGTACTCCGTACCCGCCCTGATGTAAACGTAGTGCTTCATTTCCAAAGCCCGTATGCCACAGCCGTTGCATGTATGGAAAAACGTCCCGACAACTTCAACTTCACCGCTGAAGTACCACTGCATGTTGGCGAAGAGATACCCGAGATTCCGTTTTTCCGCCCGGGAAGTCCTGAATTGGCCCAACACGTGGTTGAAGCACTCAAAGACCACAACTCCTGTATGCTGCTCAAACACGGACAAGTGGTATGTGGAAAAGACTTCAATCAAACCTTGGAGCGTGCCATGTTCCTTGAAATGGCCTGTCGCATAGCTATTATAAACGGAGCCAATGTGAATCCCTTGACCAGAGACGAAGTCAACGATCTTGAATCTTATTTTCTCGGAAAGCAATGCAAATAGACGGTACTTTTTTAGCCGCTGATTTCGGTGCGGGGAGCGGGCGAATAATCGCCGGTTCCCTGCGTCACAATCGGCTTGAGCTCAAAGAAATTCACCGCTTCGCAAACCATCGTGTACAACTCGGGCAACACACATATTGGGATTTCCCGATGTTGTACACTCAAATGCTTGAAGGGCTTCGCAAAGCAGCATCAATCTACTCCGACATTGTGAGCATAGGCATTGACACATGGGGTGTTGATTTCGGTCTCGTTGACCACAACGGAGCTTTACTCGGACTGCCGATATGTTATCGCGACGACACCACAGCCCCATTTCCGGCTCGTTTGCAGGAAAAAATCTCACCTCGCCGGCTTTATACCGAATCCGGACTTCAACCCATGGCCATCAACAGCATTTACCGTCTCATGGCCATGCAACACGAACAAGATCCCAAACTTGCCACTGCCAAGCACCTCCTGTTCATGCCCGACTTGTTGAGCTACTACCTGTGTGGTGTCGCTGCCAACGAATACACCATAGCATCCACATCTCAGCTGCTTGACGCACATACCCGCAACTGGAACAAAGAGCTTATATCCCTGCTCAATCTTCCGGAGCATATATTCTGCCCCATTGTAGACCCCGGCACGCACCTCGGCACCATACTCCCTCACATCGCCGAACAGACCGGACTTTCACCACAAGTGAAAGTAGCTGCCGTTGGTGGACACGATACTGCATGCGCAGTCCATGCAGCAGCATCTACACCCTATTACACCCCTGGAGCCACAGCATTTCTGAGTTCAGGCACATGGTCGCTCCTCGGTGTAGAGTTACCGAGTCCTGTCACCTCCGAAAGCGCCCGACAAGCCGGTTTCGCCAACGAAGGCGGCGCTTGTCACCGGATTCATTTCCTGCAAAACATCACAGGTCTGTGGATTCTTCAACGCCTCGTTGAAGAATGGAAACAAAGAAACATGGAGTGCGACTATCCGCAACTTGTAGAAATGGCCGAACAGTCCACTTGCTCCGTAACCATCAATGTGGATCACAGCTCTTTCGCCAACCCATCCAGCATGAGCCAAGCCATAACAGACTACTGTATTGAAAATTCACTCACGCCTCCCGCTTCGCAAGGCGACATGGTACGATGCGTGCTGTTATCACTCGCCGACCGCTATCGCAAAGGCATTGAACACCTCAACACACTTACACCTACCCCAGTAAGCAGGATTCACATTATTGGAGGAGGCTCTCGCAACCGTCTTCTCAACACCCTCACAGCACAAGCCACAGGTATGGAAGTCACCGCCGGACCGGCCGAAGCCACAGCAATCGGAAACATTCTGATTCAAGCCCAAGCCGCCGGAGCCATAGAATCCGCAACCGACATCACTGAAATCATTGAACCATAAGAACCCCATATCTTAAACCAATACCTTACTATGACCAGCAGCCGACACCCTTTGATACCACGCAAACATCTGGTGACATTCATTCTCGTCACCACACTTTTTGCCTTGTGGGGTTTTGCCAACGACATAACCAACCCTATGGTAGCCGCATTCCAGACCGTCATGGAACTATCAGCCGCCAAAGCATCGATGGTGCAATTCGCATTCTATGGCGGATACGCCACCATGGCCATACCCGCAGCACTGTTCATTCGCAGATACAACTATAAAAGCGGAGTGCTTCTCGGCCTCGGATTATATGCCATAGGAGCGTTCTTGTTTATTCCGGCCGCTCAATACCAGCAGTTTTCATTCTTCTGCATATCTCTGTACGTGCTCACATTCGGTCTTGCATTCCTTGAAACCACGGCCAACCCCTTCATCCTGTCGCTCGGCGACAAGACCACAGCCACCCGCCGTCTGAATCTCGCACAGGCATTCAATCCTGTCGGTTCCCTTTCAGGCATGGCAGTAGCCTCATTTATCGTACTGCCGCAACTTGCTTCCGAGATACGCAACAATGCCGGCGAACTGATATTCAAAACCCTGCCCGAAAGCGAAAAAGCAGCCATAAGAATACATGACCTTGCTGTGATACGTGACCCCTACGTGGCCATCGGACTGGTGGTATTGGCCATGTTCTTAGTGATTTTATGTGTAAAGATGCCGGCTACAGAGCACAACGGTGAAAAAGTCAAAGCATCCGAAACCTTACGCCGCCTTTGGAAAAATCATCACTACACATGGGGAGTGCTCACACAAATGTTCTATGTAGCCGCCCAAATCATGGTGTGGACATTCATAATCCAATACGCCGACAACCTCGGCATAGACAAAGCCACAGCCCAGATCTATAACATAGTGGCAATGGGACTTTCTCTCTCATTCCGTTTCCTCGGCACATACATCATGAGATACCTCAATCCTCATCACATGCTCACAATTTTCGGCATCGGAGCTGCAATATGCACACTCGGTGCAATATTATGGATTGGCATAGGCGGCTTGATATGCCTGGTGGCCATCAGCGCATTCATGTCCATTATGTTCCCCACCATCTACGGCATAGCCCTTGAAAACGTACACGAACGCGACACGTCTCTTGGAGCTGCATTCTTGGTCATGGCCATTGTGGGCGGAGCCTTGATGCCCCCATTGCAGGGTCTGATAATTGACCAAAATGAAATTTTCGGTATGCCAGCAGTTAACATTTCGTTTGTTTTACCTCTTATATGCTTTATAATCGTGGCCTTATACGGACGCACTGCTAACCGTATATCAAGCCATAAACCCAATTATTCTTAAACCATGATTACATCCAATTCTTCACAATCCAAAGTTTATCCATGGGTGGTTGTCGGCCTCTTGTGGGTTGTAGCGCTTCTCAACTACATGGACCGACAGATGCTGTCCACCATGCAGATGTCAATGGGCGAAACCATCCATCCAATTCTTGATCCTGTAAATTTCGGCCGGCTTATGGCTGTGTTCTTGTGGATTTACGGATTCATGAGCCCGATATCCGGAGCCATAGCCGACAAACTCAATCGCAAATGGCTCATTGTAGGCAGCCTTGGCGTATGGTCGGCCGTGACATTGCTCATGGGTTACTGCTCCACTTTTGATCAAATCTATTGGCTCCGTGCCCTCATGGGCGTAAGCGAAGCCCTGTATATACCTGCTGCATTAAGCCTCATTGCCGACTACTTCACCGGAAGAGGACGCTCTTTGGCCGTGGGCATACACATGACCGGACTTTATATGGGTCAAGCGCTGGGCGGATTCGGAGCCACAGTGGCACACGCATACTCCTGGCAGCAGACTTTCCATATATTCGGTATCATAGGCATTGCCTACGCATTCGTTCTCATCATCGCATTGCGCGACATACGCCGTACTCCTACCGAAGAAAAAAACACCAGCACACCCATATCCGTCACGCTAAAAAGCATGATACAAGGTTTCGGAATGGTATTCTCAATGATTGCATTTTGGGTCATACTATTCTTCTTTGCATCTTCATCTCTCCCCGGATGGGCCACTAAAAACTGGCTTCCCACATTATTTGCCAACTCTTTGGGTATATCTCCCTCCGAAGCCGGACCATTGGCAACAATAACAATAGCCGCAAGCTCGTTTATAGGAGTAATGGTAGGTGGACCGCTCTCCGACCGCTGGGTGCGCCGAAATCTGCGCGGACGTATCTATACCTCAGCCATAGGTATGGCCATGATGATTCCGGCTCTGATTCTCATTGGATTGGGACACAACATATACGCAGCCATTGGCGCAGGACTGTTTTTCGGTTTAGGCTATGGCATGTTTGATGCCAACAACATGCCCATTCTGTGTCAGTTCGTTCCCTCACGCCTAAGAGCATCGGCCTATGGCGTAATGAACATGGTAGGCGTGTTTGCCGGTGCTGCAACAACCTCAGTGCTCGGTTCCTGGGCCAAGGACGGCAACCTCGGACTCGGATTCGCCCTCATGGCAGGCGTAATTTTCGTGGCTATGGCCTTGCAACTCACCTTGCTCCGTCCCTCTTCCGACAACAAAGAATAACTTCCAAACATAATCATATACTAACACTACAATGGAAAAAATCAAAGGACTCATTGACGCTCCATTCACCCCGTTTCATGAAAACGGCGATGTGAACCTCGCACCCATACCGGCTTACGCCGCAATGCTAAAGAAAAACGGCCTCAAAGGCGTGTTTGTAAACGGATCTTCAGGTGAAGGATACATGCTCACCGATGAAGAGCGCATGGCCATAGCCGAAGCGTGGGTCAATGCAACCAAAGATTTTGAGGACTTCAAAGTTATTGTACACGTAGGCAGCTGCTGTCTGCGCTCGGCCAAGAAACTTGCCGAACACGCAGCAAAAATCGGAGCATTCGGCATCGGAGCCATGGCACCTCCTTTCCCAAAAATCGGCCGCGTGGAAGAGCTTGTGAAATATATTGAAGAAATTGTGTCCGGCGCACCGGAACTACCGTTCTATTATTACCACATTCCGGCATTCAACGGTGCTTTCCTGCCCATGATAGACCTTCTCAAGGCTGTGGACGGTCGTGTTCCATCTTTCGCCGGTATAAAATACACATTTGAAAGCCTTTATGAGTACAACCAATGCCGACTTTATAAAGACGGAAAATACGATATGCTCCACGGTCAGGACGAAACCATACTCCCATGTCTGGCCATGGGCGGCGCACAAGGTGGCATAGGCGGTACCACCAACTACAACGGCCGCGAACTCGTAGCCATCATTGACGCTTGGGAGCGCGGCGACATTGAAGCCGCCCGTGAGCATCAGAACTTTGCTCAGGACGTAATCAATGTAATATGCCGCTATCGTGGCAACATCGTCGGAGGCAAACGCATAATGAAACTCATCGGCCTTGACCTCGGTCCCAACCGCGTACCGTTCCGCACAGTAACACCCGAAGAGGAGGTTGCCATGAAACAGGAACTTGAGGAAATCAACTTCTTTGAACGCTGCAACAAATTCTGATATGTGGACACTTGACACCAAGCAATACCTGTCGGAATGGAGCGAACGCTACCGCACTGACCTTGTTGACAACATTCTTCCATTTTGGTTGAAACACGGTTTTGACCGCAAGAACGGCGGTGTTTACACCTGCCTTGACCGCGAAGGCAACCTTATGGACTCCACCAAATCCGTATGGTTCCAAGGTCGTTGCGGCTTCATATACTCGTTTGCATACAACAACATCAAACCCGACCCCGAATACCTGGAGTTTGCACTCAGCTGCATCCGGTTCATTGAGCAGCACTGCTTTGACGCCGACGGACGCATGTACTTTGAAGTCACCGCCGACGGACAACCACTGCGCAAACGCCGCTACGTATTCTCCGAATGTTTCGCAGCCATAGCCATGGCCGAATATTCACTCGCTTCAGGCAACAAGGAGTATGCCGAGAAAGCTCTTAAACTGTTCAAAGATATTTGCCGGTTCATTGACACTCCGGGAATCCTTGAACCCAAATATCTCCCGACACAGCAGGCACAGGGTCATTCCGTGACCATGATTCTCATCAACACCGCCGCTATAATACGCAAAGTCATATCCGACCCTATTCTGGATCAGCGCATCAACACTTCGCTCTACGCCATAGAGCACTATTTCATGCACCCCGAATTCAAGGCTCTGCTTGAAATGGTAGGTCCCAACGGCGAACTGATCGACACCCTCAACGGCCGCGTAATCAACCCCGGTCATTGTATTGAGACAGCATGGTTCCTGCTTGAAGAAGCACGCTACCGTGGTGGCGACAAGCATATCACAGATATGGCTCTCACCATTCTTGAATGGTCCTGGCAATGGGGATGGGATGACGAATTCGGGGGCATTATCAACTTCCGCGACTGCCGCCACTTCCCCGCACAGGACTACTCTCAGGACATGAAGTTCTGGTGGCCGCAGACCGAAGCTGTAATAGCCTCACTCTATGCCCACCTTGCCACCGGTGACAACAAATATCTTGAAATGCACCGCTTGGCCAACGACTGGACTTATGATCATTTACCTGATGACTCATTCGGAGAATGGTTCGGCTACCTGCACCGCGACGGCTCTGTAGCTCAACCGGCCAAAGGTAACCTGTTCAAAGGCCCGTTCCATATTCCACGCATGCTCATTAAAAGCCATATGCTAATAAATGAAATTCTTAAAAAATAGACATTTAGTATATGCAGCCATACTCGCGCTTTGTGCGGTTTTACCCACACAAGCGCGAGTAAAAGTGGCTTGCATCGGCAATAGTATCACCTACGGGATGTGTCTCGAATCTCCCGGCACCCAAAGTTACCCGGCACAGCTTCAACAGATGCTCGGTGACACATATGAGGTGCGAAATTTCGGTCACTCGGGAGCCGCAGTGCTCCGCAACGGACACCATCCATACACTGACACACCGGAATATAAAGCCGCCCTGGCTTATAAAGCCGATATCGCAGTGATTCATCTCGGTGTCAACGACACTGACCCGCGTTCGTGGCCTAATTTCAGCCACGAATTCACATCCGATTATCTCTACATCATTCAACAGCTCCGCAACTCAAATCCGGATATACGTATCATCGTGGCAAAACTGACCCCGCTCAGAGCCACACATCCAAGATTCTGCTCCGGCACACGGATATGGCGTCTTGAAGCACAGGATTTTATTGAGCGTATCGCCTCTGAATCCAACGTGGAGTTGATTGACTTCAACGAGCCATTGGTGTTCCGCCAGGACTTGCTTCACGATGGCGTACACCCTAATTTTGAAGGCGCCACACTGCTTGCCAAGGAAGCATACAAAGGTATAACCGGTCAATACGGACCTCTCAGCATGCCTAAAGTATACTCATCAGGCATGGTACTGCCTCACAGCCGTTATATCACGCTACAAGGCAACGCCAACGCACACTCGCCGGTATCCTTGTCAGTCAACGGACACACATATCGCACCATAGCCTCCAACCGAGGAGAATGGAACATAACCATACCGCCTCTCACACCGCGTCATGAATACGAAATAACCGTCTCAGACGGCACCGACACCATACGTCTCTCAAAAATTCTTGCCGGCGTGGTATTTTTGGCAAGCGGACAATCCAACATGGCATTCACCCTTGCCGAAGACATCAATGCCCGTCAAGCAATAGAATCATCAACCGATTCCCTCCTGCGCTTCTTCTCCATGACACCACGATTCTACACCGGTGATTTCGCATGGACAGAACAGCAAACAGACTCGGTCAACAAACTGGAATATTTCCAATCATCACCATGGCAATCAGTCAATACCGCAAACGCACCTGCACTATCGGCCGTGGCCTACTATTTTGCCCGCGATTTGCGCGATGCCCTTGACATGCCTGTCGGAATTATACAAAACGCAGTTGGTGGAGCCACAACAAGTTCTTGGATTGACATAAACACCCTTGAGCAAGCCATGCCGCAAATACTGCTCAACTGGCGCTCCAACGACTATGTACAACCATGGGCTCAATCTCGTGCCACTCGCAACAGCGGTCCGAACTCACGGCACCCATACGAGCCATCATACCTCTTCAGCTCCGGCATAGCCCCACTTGGGCACTACCCTTTAAACGGTGTAATCTGGTATCAGGGAGAGAGCAACGCACACAACATCGAAGTGCATCACGACCTGTTCAAAGCATTGACCCAAAGCTGGAGAAACTATTTCCGGAATCATGAATTACCAATATACTTCGCACAGTTAAGCTCCATCAATCGTCCGTCATGGCCGTCATTCCGTAACTCCCAGCGTCTTCTCGCATCCGAGATACCCAACACTGCCATGGCCGTGACAAGCGACTGCGGCGACTCTTTGGACGTGCATCCGAGAAACAAGATGCCCGTAGGCAAACGCCTTGCACGCCTCGCGTTGAAACACTCTTTCAACCTCCCCATCAACGCTCACGGCCCGGAGCCTGTCAATGCCGAGATAGTGCCCGAAGGAATCAAAATATCATTCAATCACGCCAATGGCCTGTCTGTATCACACGGCACCGAACCCATAACCTTTGAAACCGCAGGTCGCAACCGTGTATTCACACCAGCCAAAGCTAAAATCATCAACGACCATATTATTCTTTTTGACATGGAAACTCCCCATCCACGCTTTGTGCGCTATGGCTGGCAACCGTTCACCCGCGCCAACCTAATTAACTCCGACTCCCTCCCCGCATCTACATTTGAAATAGAAGTGGACAATGCCCCGATCTATGCCATGGAACAAGGCATAGAAGCCGGTTTGTCAGGCTGCTTTGCGGCACCTGCCAACTCTCGTTTGGTAATAGCCGGTGGATGCAACTTCCCCGGAGACCCATTTGCACCTGGAGCCACTAAAAAATTCTATAAAGGAATCTACACCGCCGACACCGCTCAAATGCTATGGCAACTGGCCGGCGAGCTCCCGGAACCTATGGCATACGGAGCCACAGCCATAACCCCTAAAGGCATCGCTCTTATTGGAGGTACCTCTCCCACAGCCGCTTTGGCTACATGCTATCTGCTTACTTTTGACAACGAACATCCGCAACTGACATCGCTTCCGCAGCTTCCGCAACCTATCGACAATGCCTACGCTGCTGCTATAGGCAACAAAGTATATATCGCTGGAGGAAACATAAACGGCACTCCAAGTCGCTCGCTTTTTATGCTGAATCTTGATTCAGAAACACCTCAATGGCAAAAACTTGGTGACATGCCAGGTAATCCACGCGTACAGCCCGTAATGGCATCCGGAGTCAACGCCAAAGGCGAAACCTGTCTGTACATATTCGGTGGATTTGCCGGACGTCATGGCAAAAACGAACCCACCTTGGAACTTAACGGACTCTGCTATACCCCATCAA
>CAMWXV010000003.1 GCA_947178305.1 uncultured Porphyromonadaceae bacterium
ATCGTTGTTTCTCAAAAGCGAGTGCAAAGGTACACCCTTTTCTCTTTCCCTCCAAATTTTTTCTGAATTATTTTTTGAGGTTTTTTGAGCCATTTCTATCATCTTACACAATATCAATAATTTAACACAATAAAAAATTTTCATTTAAATTTCATAATATTTGCCTCTTGAAAGTTTTTACGTATTTTCGTGTCCGAAAAATCAACAAACAAGACTTATGATTTCAATAGCTAAAAAGCATATTACATGTGCTACCCTATCTATAATATGTGCAATCAATGCGCATGGAATCGCTCCAGGAGAGATAAGATGGGGCAATGAATGTTCCGACACGACTACGATAACCACTATGCTTGTGAATGCTGCTACAATTCACTCGGATAAATCAGCCGACCTCGTGGCTCCTATAGGCCGAATGTTACTTGACACACCTTATGCAGCGGGCGGCATTGAGGGAGAACCGGAAATGCTGACTATAAGACTTGACTCACTGGACTGCACAACATTTGTGGAAACTGTGCTCGCTGCTGCAAAAACAACATACATGGGGCGAACGTCATGGCGCGATTTTGCTCAAACTTTAATGGAAATGCGGTATCGTGGAGGCAATGTTAACGGATATGGCTCACGATTGCATTATTTCAGCGACTGGATTGTAGAAAATTCACATCATGGCGACATTAAGGATGTGACAGACAGAATAGGTAAGGCTGATTACATCGTGAAGACTCTGGACTTCATGAGTAGAAATCGCAATAAGTATCCAGCCCTACAAGACGAAAACAGCTATAACGCAATTAAAAATGTAGAAGTCGGCTACCGCTCACACAGATTTGCATACATAAAACCTATCAACATAAAATCGGCTGCGCTAAAAGAGGGCGATGTGATTGGCATCGCGACTTCCATTCCGGGGCTTGATGTCACACACATGGGCATTGTTGTAATAATAAATGACACACCACATCTGTTACATGCTTCGTCAGCGAAAGGCAAAGTAATAGTGGATAATCTGCCGTTGATTGATTATGTTAAACGCAACCGCAAGGCTATAGGCATACGCGTACTAAGGCTCAAAGAGTAGGTCCCTGCCCTACCAATTTTTTCGTCTCAGACAAAACAAAAAAAACAGGAGTCCGGATGTCCGGGCTCCTGTTTTTTGTTTTATGCTTTTAGAATAAATATTATTCCTGCGGCATTTTAGTACGTTTGCCATAGCCGTAGGCTGCATCAGCACCAAGTTCTTCCTGAATGCGGAGAAGCTGGTTGTATTTTGCCATACGGTCAGAACGGCTTGCGCTACCAGTTTTGATCTGGCCTGCGTTGGTGGCAACTGCGATGTCTGCGATAGTAGCATCTTCAGTTTCACCGGAACGGTGAGAGATAACTGCAGTGTAACCATTGCGCTGAGCGAGCTCAACAGCACGAAGGGTTTCAGTAAGAGAACCAATCTGGTTAACTTTAACGAGAATAGAGTTAGCGCAGCCAAGTTCAATACCTTTCTGGAGATATTTAACATTAGTAACGAAAAGGTCGTCACCTACAAGCTGACAACGGTTGCCAATCATGTCGGTAAGAATCTTCCAACCTTCCCAGTCACCTTCGGCCATACCGTCTTCAATTGAATCAATGGGGTATGCTTCAACAAGACCTTTGAGGTATTCAGCCTGCTCTTTTGAAGTAAGCTTTTTGCCATCTGCCTGCTTCCAAGTGTAGTCATAAAGACCATCTTTGTAGAATTCAGAAGAAGCACAGTCTAGACCGATAGTTACATCCTTTCCGGGAACGTAGCCGGCAGCTTCAATAGCTTTGATGATAACATTGAGGGCGTCTTCGGTGCCATCAAGGCTGGGAGCGAAACCACCTTCGTCACCAACTGCTGTAGACAAGCCACGATCGTGGAGCACTTTTTTAAGGTTGTGGAACACTTCTGTGCCCATACGGATACCTTCTTTGAAGCAGCATGCTCCGATAGGACGGATCATGAATTCCTGGAAGCAGATGGGAGCGTCTGAGTGAGCACCACCGTTGATGATGTTCATCATAGGCACGGGGAGAGTATAGGAGTTGCAACCACCGATATATTTGTAAAGGGGAAGATCAAGATAGTCGGCTGCAGCTTTTGCCACTGCGAGAGAAACACCGAGAATGGCATTAGCACCGAGGTTGCTCTTTGTTTCAGTACCATCAAGAGCAAGCATTGTTTCGTCAATCTTGATTTGATCAAGAGCGCTCATGCCAACGAGTGCATTGGCGATGGGGCCATTCACATTAGCAACAGCTTTGGTTACACCTTTGCCCATGTAACGAGCTTTGTCTCCATCGCGGAGCTCAAGAGCTTCGTTAACACCGGTGGAAGCACCAGAGGGAACAGAAGCGCGGCCAAAAGCACCGCTTTCAAGAATCACATCCACTTCAACTGTAGGGTTGCCACGGGAATCGAGCACCTCACGGCCAATGATTTTTTCGATTTTCATAATGCTGTAAAAACTTAAAAAGTTGGTTTTTATGTATTGATTATATCTTGTCAATATGAATGTGACAAAGATACTAAAAAACTTGGATATATACTGTCACTTAACAATTTTTTCTTTTGCGCAAAAAAATTGTCCCGAACACCCAATGGGTATACGGGACAACGTGTTATTGGCATATGCGCTGTAAAACAGCACTCATTGCTAACGTAATTATTCTGCGGCAGGTGCTTCGGTTGCAGGAGCCTCAGTCTTGGCTTTTGAGCCACGACGTGAACGGCGAGTGCGACCTTCTTTCTTGGCATCGCCAGACTTGAGCATGTTTTCGTTGTAATCAACGAGCTCAATAAAACAAGTCTTGGCATTGTCACCCAAACGATTACCTGTTTTAAGAATACGAGTGTAGCCACCGTTGCGTTCTGCAATTTTTTGAGCCACTTCACGGAAAAGTTCGGTCACGGCCTCCTTATTCTGAAGGTAGGAGAACACAAGACGACGATTTTCCATAGAATCGTTTTTGGCACGGTTGATAAGGGGCTCAGCATAGATGCGAAGAGCTTTAGCCTTGGCTAATGTAGTGAAAATGCGCTTGCGCATGATCAATGAGATAGTCATATTGGCGAGCAGAGCATCGCGGTGAGCCTTTTTACGGCCGAGATGGTTGAATTTTTTATTATGTCTCATCGTAGTAATTACTCTTTATCTAATTTATACTTGGAAATGTCCATCCCGAACGAAAGTCCGAGGTTGGCAAGTAGCTCATCAAGTTCAGTGAGCGACTTCTTACCGAAGTTACGGAACTTGAGGAGATCGTTGCGGTTGAACACCACAAGCTCGCCAAGGGTTTCCACTTCAGCGCTCTTGAGGCAATTGAGAGCTCGCACCGACAAGTCCATATCCACAAGTTTGGATTTAAGAAGCTGACGCATATGAAGCACTTCTTCATCAAATTCTTCGTTCTCTTCTGTGTCGGAGGTCTCAAGAGTGATTTTCTCGTCAGAGAAGAGCATGAAATGATAAATAAGTATCTTGGCAGCTTCCTTAAGCGCGTCCTTGGGAAGTATAGAACCGTTGGTGGTTATTTCAAGTGTCAACTTATCGTAGTCGGTTTTCTGATCTACGCGGAAGTTTTCAACAGTATACTTAACATTTTTGATGGGTGTGTATATGGAGTCAATAGCAATAACGTGAATATCGTCAATACCAACGGCATTCTCGTCTGCAGGAGTCCAACCACGGCCCTTGTTTATTGTAAGCTCAATTGAGAAACTTGCTCCGGGATCCAGATGACAGATGACCAGGTCGGGATTGAGCACTTCGAAACCGGTGAGCACTTTGGAGATGTCGCCGGCGGTGAACACTTCCTGACCCGACACATTGATGAGAGCCTTTTCGCTATCAGTGTCTTCGACTATTTGTTTGAGATCAACTTTCTTGAGATTTAGGATGATATTTGTTACATCTTCCTTTACGCCCGCTATGGTGTCAAATTCATGCTTTACGCCGTCAATCTTAATAGATGAGATTGCATAGCCTTCAAGCGATGACAAGAGAATGCGACGCAACGCATTACCTATGGTAATACCATAGCCAGGCTCCAATGGCTTGAACTCAAACTTGCCGAAGCGATTATCGGCTTCCAACATCAACACCTTATCGGGTTTTTGAAATGCTAATATAGCCATGTGGATCTGAATTAAGTGATTACTTAGAATACAACTCAACGATGAGCTGCTCTTTGATGCTCTCGGGGATGTCCTCACGTGCAGGTACATGCAGAAGCTTACCGGCCTTGAGGCTTTCGTCCCATTCAAGCCAAGGATATTTGGAGTGGTTGAAGCCTGCCAATGCATCGGCTATCACTTCCAAAGATTTAGATTTTTCGCGAACACCTACAACATCTCCGGGCTGTACGGCATAAGATGCGATATTTACAACTTGGCCGTTAACAGTGATGTGGCGATGAAGAACGAGCTGACGAGCAGCTGCACGTGTAGGAGCTATACCAAGACGGTACACGATGTTGTCCAAACGTCCTTCAAGAAGCTGCAAAAGCACTTCACCGGTGATACCTTTGGTGCGAGCGGCTTTGTTGAAGAGATTGTGGAACTGCTTTTCAAGTACGCCATAAGTATACTTGGCTTTCTGCTTCTCGCGGAGCTGAGTACCGTACTCAGAGGTTTTACGATGCTTGTTGGCACCATGCTGACCCGGTGGGAAGTTTTTCTTAGCCAGCACCTTGTCTTCGCCAAATATGGGTTCGCCAAACTTACGGGCGATTTTTGATTTGGGGCCTGTATATCTTGCCATTGTTAGTTTTGTCTATTGAAATTGTTGATGCAACACTTAAAAAAACAAAGAAAAGCAGGGGCGGTGTAGTGCAGCCGCGACCATAGAGAGGTGAATAAGATATGATCAAAATCACATTGCCGCCATGCTTGATTCTTTTGTAAAAGCGCTGCGTTTATAAAAACAAAATATTAACGCGTGTGATTGCAGTCAAAAAGTTTCCAAGCGCAATCGCTATGATTATACGCGACGACGCTTCGGAGGACGACAACCGTTATGGGGCAGCGGAGTAACATCAATGATTTCTGTTACTTCAATACCTGCACCATGCACGGTGCGGATAGCGGATTCACGACCGTTACCGGGACCCTTGACATAGGCTTTCACTTTGCGCAGACCGAGGTCGTAAGCGACTTTGGCGCAATCCTGAGCGGCCATCTGAGCTGCATAGGGAGTGTTTTTCTTGGAGCCACGGAAGCCCATTTTACCAGCGCTTGACCATGAGATCACCTGACCTTCGGAATTGGCTAAGCACACAATAATGTTGTTGAAAGAGGAGTGAACGTGAAGTTGGCCAGCGGCATCAACTTTAACATTTCTCTTCTTAGCTGCGACTGTTTTTTTTGCCATATCAGTTTATTATTTTGTAGCTTTCTTCTTGTTAGCAACTGTTTTCTTGCGTCCCTTACGGGTACGAGCATTGTTTTTAGTGCTTTGGCCACGCACGGGCAGACCGTTACGATGACGGATGCCACGATAGCAACCGATATCCATCAGTCGCTTGATGTTGAGCTGGATTTCGCTGCGGAGATCACCCTCCACTTTATAGTCTGCGCCAATCACTTCACGCACTTTGGCTGCCTGATCGTCGGTCCAGTCTTTTACTTTGATGTTTTTGTCAACGCCAGCTTTCTCAAGAATAGAGTTGGCTGCGCTGCGGCCTATGCCGAATATATAAGTCAAGGCTATTTCACCTCTTTTGTTTTGGGGGAGGTCAACTCCCACTATACGTACTGCCATATATGTTGACTAAATTTTTTGCAAAAGTAATAAAAATTTATCCTTGACGCTGCTTGTACTTCGGATTTTTCTTGTTAATTACATAAAGGCGACCTTTGCGACGCACAATTTTGCTGTCCGGGGTGCGCTTCTTGACTGAGGCTCTTACTTTCATTGTATTTCGTTTTTTTTGTTTTTTTGATTATTTGTATCTGTAAGCTATGCGCCCTTTAGAGAGATCATAGGGCGACATTTCCACACGAACTTTGTCACCGGGAAGAATCTTGATATAATGCATGCGCATTTTACCGGAGATATGGGCAGTGATTTCATGCCCGTTTTCCAGTTCTACGCGAAACATTGCATTACTCAACGCTTCCACAATCACACCGTCTTGCTCTATTGCAGCTTGTTTTGCCATAAAAAGTGGTTACCGTATTTTGGGTACTAAATGAATCTATCTTTGAGTGCTTCTTCAATCGGGAGATAAGATGTAAGAATCTCCGCCTTGCCGTCTATGATCGCAACTGTATGCTCATAATGGGCAGAAGGTTTGCGATCACGTGTGCGGCAAGTCCAGCCGTCACGCTCTATCACAATATTCTTGCTGCCGAGATTGATCATTGGCTCTATGGCCAGACACATACCATCACGCAACAATGGACCTGTTCCGCGACGACCATAATTAGGCACTTCAGGATCTTCATGCATCTTGCGTCCAATGCCGTGACCACACATCTCACGCACTACGCTGTAACCGCGCTTCTCGCAATATGTTTGGATAGCAGAGGATATATCTCCGAGTCTGTTGCCTGCTTTGCAGACTTCAATACCCTTGTAAAGCGACTCCTTGGTGGTTCGGCACAAAGCCATAACTTCGGGAGCAAGCTCACCTACCGGAAATGTATAGCACATATCCGCATTGAATCCTTCAACCTCCACTACCGTATCAGTGCCTATGATGTCACCTTCGCGCAGAGTGTAGTTTGACGGAAATCCATGCACAACCACTTCATTGACTTCATAGCACACAGCGGCAGGAAAACCGCCGTAGCCAAGACAAGAGGCTTTACCACCATTGTCGTGAATGAATTCACGAGCAATGGTTTCAAGCTTATTGGTTGTAACGCCCGGAGCCACCCACTTGGCTATTTCGCCAAGTGTGCGGCTCAGCAGCGCTGCTGCATTTCGCATATGAGCTATTTCTTCAGGTGTCTTGAGATAAATCATTTATCAATATTCTGATTATGTATCTACAATTACTGAATTATCAATAGGCACTGCCGGTGGTGCGACCTTTGATTTTACCATCCTTCATAAGTCCGTCGTAATGGTGCATCATGAGGTGACTTTCTATTTGCTGAAGGGTGTCAAGCACTACGCCCACAAGAATCAACAGTGAAGTACCACCGAAGAACTGAGCGAAGTTTTGGCTTACACCAAAGAATCTAGCAAATGCAGGAAGTACGGCCACGATACCCAGGAACAAAGACCCTGGAAGAGTGATACGCGAGAGCACTGAGTCAAGATATTCAGCGGTTTTTTTGCCAGGCTTCACACCGGGAATAAATCCGTTATTGCGCTTGAGGTTTTCAGCTATATCCATAGGACGCACAGTGATGGCGGTATAGAAATAGGTGAAAGCAACAATCATTATGAAGTACACGGCGTTATACCAAAATCCATTGATGTCGGAGAAGGCAGCCACGAATCCGCCAGTGGATTCGTTTGCACCGAAACCGGCAAGGGTAATGGGTATGAACATGATGGCTTGTGCGAAGATGATAGGCATAACACCAGCAGCATTCACTTTCAAAGGAATGTACTGTCTGGCGCCGCCATACTGGCGATTGCCCACGATACGCTTTGCATACTGCACAGGCACTTTACGAGTGCCCTGAACCAAGAGCACGGCGCCTACTGTTACAGCAAAGAGCAGAATGATTTCAACTACGAACATGATCAAACCGCCTTGTGATCCGGTGGCTCCAGGCATGCGGGAAGTGAATTCGTAGATGAGAGCGTTCGGGAGTCGGGCAATAATACCCACAAGGATAATAAACGAGATACCGTTACCGATACCACGGTCAGTGATACGCTCGCCAAGCCACATGATGAACATTGAGCCGGCAGCAAGTATCACAGTGAGATAAGCCACAGTCCAAACTGTCATAGACGAGGCCGCTCCCGCAGCACTAACCTGCATCTGTAGGTTATACAAATAAGCAGGTCCCTGCAAAACCAGGATAAACACTGTAAGGTATCTTGTGTACTGATTTAGTTTCTGGTGACCGCTTTCGCCCTCTCTTTGCATTTTCTGAAAAGAGGGAAGCACCATACCCAACAACTGTATCACGATGGATGCAGTGATGTAGGGCATGATACCAAGAGCGAATATCGAGGCCTGAGAGAAAGCTCCACCGGAGAACATGTCAAGAAGCTGCATAAGGCCGCTTTTGTTGGTGAAATTTGACAATGCATCCAGGTCGGCGGGGCTGATTCCGGGAAGCACCACATAACAACCCAAACGGTAGATGAGTACCAAAAGGGCAGTTATGAGGAGGCGCTTACGGAGTTCCTCGATGGTCCAGATATTTTTCAGGGTTTCAAAAAATCGCATTATTCTCAAATTTTGGAGATGGAACCGCCGGCTTCAACGATAGCCTTTTCAGCGGCTTTGGAAAACGCGTTGGCTTCCACTGCGAGAGCACGGGTGATGGCACCATTCGCAAGAATTTTCACCAAATCCTTGCCTGAAACGAAACCAGCTGCGCGAAGATCAGCAATAGTGATCTTGTCCAGATTTTTGCTTTCAGCAAGAATCTGGAGTACTTCAATATTGATGGCCTTGTATTCTACGCGATTGATGTTTTTGAAGCCAAATTTGGGCAAACGACGCTGAAGCGGCATCTGACCACCTTCAAAACCCACTTTATGCTTGTAGCCAGAGCGGGATTTAGCACCCTTGTGACCACGGGTGGATGTTCCGCCTTTACCGGAACCCTGGCCACGGCCAATACGGGTTTCACGAGTGACGGATCCTACTGCAGGATGGAGATTATTTAGTTCCATAACTTTAGTATTGAAAAATTTAAGCGTTAGTCACTTCAACAAGATGACGAACTTTGTTAACCATACCCATCACAGAGGGGGTGTCTTCTTTCACCACTGTGTGGTTCATTTTCTTAAGGCCGAGAGCGTCAAGAGTGCGTTTCTGCACTGCGGGACACTTGATACGGCTCTTTATTTGAGTGATTTTAATCTGTGCCATAAGGAAAGATTGATTAGCCGTTAAACACTTTGTCCACAGAGATACCACGGTGCTGGGCAACCTGGGCGGGCGAACGCATTTCACCGAGAGCCTCAATAGTTGCTTTCACGAGGTTGTGGGGGTTAGAGGATCCCTTGCTCTTGCAGAGCACGTCAGTGACACCAACGCTCTCAAGTACGGCACGCATAGCACCACCGGCTTTAACACCGGTACCGTGAGACGCGGGCTTGAGAATCACGCGAGAACCACCGAATTTGGCTTCCTGCTCGTGAGGAATAGTGCCTTTATGAACGGGAACGCGAATAAGATTCTTTTTAGCAGCTTCTACGCCCTTAGCGATAGCAGCCTGCACTTCATTGGCTTTTCCAAGACCCCAGCCAACGATACCGTTGCCGTTGCCCACTACCACGATGGCAGCGAAAGTGAATGTGCGACCACCTTTGGTAACTTTAGTAACACGATTGATGGCAACCAAACGGTCCTGAAGCTCTATATCGTTGGTGGATTTAACTCTATTGTTCTTTATAGCCATAATAGTTAGAATTTAAGACCGCCATTGCGAGCGGCGTCAGCCAATGATTTCACACGACCGTGGAACAAAAAGCCGTTACGGTCAAACACTACTTCAGTGATGCCAGCAGCAATAGCTTTCTGCGCAATAGCCTCACCTACTTTGGCAGCGATTTCGCTCTTGGTACCGCCCTCGAGCCCCTTGGAAGAGGCTGCTACGAGGGTTTTACCGGCGAGGTCATCAATGAGCTGCACGTAAATTGCCTTGTTAGAGCGGAACACGCTCATGCGGGGACGGGCTGCAGTGCCGGAAATCTTACCGCGGATGCGTGCTTTGATTTTATTTCTTCTTTGTATCTTGGAGATCATGATTCGTTCAGTTAAAATTATTTAGCACTTGCCGATTTTCCTGACTTGCGGCGGATAACTTCGCCCACGAACTTGATACCTTTACCCTTGTAAGGCTCGGGCTTGCGGAGAGAGCGTATCTTGGCGCATACTTGACCAAGAAGCTGCTTATCGTCGCTTTCAAGAATGATGAGCGGGTTTTTGTTACGTTCGCTCTTGGCTTCAACCTTGACCTCCGGTGGGAGCTTGATATATATTGCGTGAGAGAAACCGAGCGAGAGTTCCAGCACCTGGCCGGTAGCTGCTGCACGATAACCTACACCTACTAATTCCATTTCCTTGCGATAGCCTGTGCTCACGCCTACTACCATATTGTGGATAAGGGCGCGGTACAACCCATGCTGGGCGCGGTGCTCGCGGTCGTCAGAAGGACGAGTCACGTGAATGTGACCGTCTTCAACAGCAACTGTGAGATCGGGGTTGAAGGACTGAGAAAGTTCACCTTTGGGACCTTTCACGGTAACTATGTTATTATCCACCTTAACGGTCACACCGGCGGGGATAGCAATGGGAGCTTTACCTATTCTTGACATAATCTGTTACCTCCTATCATTAATATACATAACATAGCACTTCACCACCTACTTTAAGGTCGCGTGCCTTTTTGTTGGTCATCACACCCTGAGAAGTAGACAGGATGGCGATACCTAGACCGTTCAACACTCGCGGCATATCTTTGTAGCCGGTATACTGGCGCAGACCCGGACGAGATACACGCTCAAGCTTCTTGATAGCGTTCACGTGATCAACGGGGTCGTACTTAAGGGCAATCTTGATGATGCCCTGGGGATTTTCACCCTCTATAAACTTGTAGTTAAGAATATAGCCTTGTTCAAAAAGAATCTTTGTGATTTCTTTTTTCAAGTTTGAGGCGGGAACTTCCACCACACGGTGGTTAGCCTTGATAGCGTTCCTCAATCTTGTAAGATAATCTGCTATAGGATCAGTCATTTTATTTATTGTTTAAATTGATTCGGTGTTTCCGAACAATATTTAATACTCACTGTGTTATATTCACACGGGGCAGAGATTACCAGCTTGCTTTCTTCACGCCCGGAATCAAACCGGCAGAAGCCATTTCACGGAACTGGATACGAGACAATCCGAACTGGCGCATGTAGCCTTTGGGACGACCAGTGATCTTGCAGCGGTTGTGCAGGCGAACAGCAGAAGCGTTCTTGGGCAGCAACTGCAGGCCTTCGTAGTCGCCGGCAGCCTTAAGGGCAGCCTTCTTGGCAGCATACTTGGCCACGAGTTTGGCGCGCTTAACTTCGCGAGCCTTCATTGATTCTTTAGCCATAATTATTTTTTAGCGTTTTTGAAGGGCAAGCCGAATTCCTTGAGCAGCGCGTAGCCTTCCTCGTCGGTGTTGGCAGAAGTCACGAAAGTGATGTTCATACCAAGAAGCTTGCTGATGTTGTCAATGTTGATTTCAGGGAAGATAATCTGCTCAGTGATGCCAAGAGTGTAGTTGCCACGGCCATCGAGCTTGCTTTCAATGCCCTTGAAGTCGCGGATTCGGGGCAGAGCCACACGAATCAGACGCTCCAAAAATTCGTACATTTTGTCACGACGGAGTGTGACCATAACGCCGATAGGCATTTTTTTACGAAGCTTGAAGTTAGAAATATCCTTGCGGGAGAGAGTCGCAACGGCTTTCTGACCTGTAATAGCTGTCAACTCATTGATAGCTGTTTCAATGATTTTCTTATCTTGAGTTGCTTCGCCGAGACCCTGATTGATAACAATTTTCTTCAGGCGGGGAACCTGCATTACAGTATCATAATTGAACTGCTTCATGAGAGCGGGAACAATGCGCTCAGTGTAGTCTTTTTTGAGTGTTGTGGTGCTCATTACTTAATCTCCTCTCCTGATTTTTTAGCGTAACGTACTAATTTACCATCCTCGTTCAAGCGACGACCGATACGAGTGGGTTTGCCGCTTTTGGGATCGAGAAGGCTGAGGTTGGAAATGTGGATGGGAGCTTCCATCTTCACAAGGCCGCCCTGGGGATGTTTGGCGCTGGGCTTGGTGGCTTTGGTCACAATGTTGACGCCTTCAACAATGGCGCGCTGCTTGGTGACGAGCACTTTAAGCACACGGCCAGATTTGCCGCGATCCTCGCCAGCGAGCACATACACTGTGTCGCCTTTCTTTATATGTAACTTGCTCATTATTTAATAAGTGTTTGCTGGATTTATTAAAGAACTTCGGGAGCCAGTGACACGATTTTCATGTTAGTGGCGCGGAGTTCACGTGCAACAGGTCCGAAGATACGTGTGCCACGAAGCTCGCCTGCGTTGTTAAGAAGCACGCAAGCATTGTCGTCGAAACGAATATAGCTGCCGTCGGCGCGACGGATTTCTTTTTTTGTGCGCACGACTACTGCTTTGCTCACAGTACCTTTCTTAACATCAGACGAAGGGATGCAGCTCTTAACGGACACTACTATGATGTCGCCTACAGAGGCATAGCGACGGCCGGTGCCACCGAGCACGTGTATGCACAATGCTTCTTTGGCTCCGCTGTTGTCAGCTACGGTTAAACGGCTTTCAGTCTGTATCATAAATTACTTAACTTTTTCGATTATTTCTACTAATCTCCATCTTTTGGTTTTGCTGAGGGGACGAGTTTCCATCAGGCGAACGGTATCTCCAACAGAGCATTCGTTTTTCTCATCGTGAGCATGATATTTTTTGGTTTTGTTCACGAATTTGCCGTAGATGGGGTGCTTTTCTTTCCACTTCACAGCTACTGTGATGGTTTTGTCACCCTTGTTGCTCGACACAACCCCAATGCGCTCTTTTCTTAGGTTTCTCTTTATTTCCATGATCGGGATTATTTGATGTTTAGTTCACGCGCACGCAATTCTGTCTTTACGCGGGCAATCATTTTACGTTCAGCTGTGATTTTAGCGGGATTGTCCAAAGGCGAGATCGAGTGATTGATCTTGAGCTGGGCATATTCCTGCTCCATCTGCTCGAGGCGATCCTTGAGATCCTGCGTGCTAAGCTCTTTGATTTCTTCTTTCTTCATAACAGATTACACGTTTTGGGTTGGATCATAGTCGCGACGCACGATGAATTTAGTGGTCACGGGCAATTTTTGTGCTGCAAGACGCAGAGCCTCTTTAGCGATGTCAAAGCTTACACCTTCCACTTCAATGAGGATACGGCCGGGAGTAACGGGAGCCACGAATCCTTCGGGTGAACCTTTACCTTTACCCATGCGGACTTCGGCAGGTTTCTTGGTGATGGGCTTATCGGGGAATATGCGAATCCATATCTGACCCTGGCGCTGCATATAGCGGGTCACAGCCACACGAGCAGCCTCGATTTGACGGCCTGTGATCCACTTTGACTCAAGAGTCTTTATGCCAAACGAACCGAAGGCCAACTGATTGCCGCGCTGGGCAATACCTTTCATACGGCCCTTTTGCGCGCGGCGGAATTTGGTTTTCTTAGGTTGTAACATTGTGATGTCGTTGAGTTGGTTTAACGGTTAGTTTTAGGTTTGCGGCTCAGTCCGGCTCCATTGCGACCGCCACGCTGACCGCGGCTTTCTTTGGAGTTGTTGGTGAACTGGGGAGCGAGGTCACGTTTGCCATATACTTCGCCACGGCAAATCCATACTTTCACGCCGAGCACACCCACTTTGGTGTGAGCTTCAACAAGAGCGTAGTCAATGTCGGCACGCAGAGTGTGAAGCGGAGTACGACCTTCCTTGAACATTTCAGAACGAGCGATTTCAGCGCCGTTCAAACGTCCGCTAACCTGTACTTTGATACCTTCAGCACCGCTGCGCATAGTGGAAGCGATGGCCATTTTAACGGCACGACGGTATGCGATTTTGCCTTCGATCTGACGAGCGATAGTGCTTGCTACGATTTCTGCATCAAGTTCGGGGCGTTTCACTTCATAGATGTTGATTTGAACATCCTTGTCAGTGATTTTTTTCAACTCTTCCTTGAGCTTGTCCACCTGGCTGCCGCCTTTTCCGATAATCAAACCGGGACGAGAAGTGCACACAGTGATGGTGATGAGCTTGAGGGTACGTTCAATTACGATACGCGACACGCTTGAGTTAGCAAGGCGCACATTGAGATATTTGCGGATCTTGGAGTCCTCGAGGATGGTATCGCCGTAGTTCTTACCGCCATACCAGTTTGAGTCCCATCCACGGATCACGCCTAAGCGGTTGCTTATTGGATTAACTTTCTGTCCCATTGTTATGCCTTAGTTTTAGCGTTATCAATAGTGTCCACGATCAATGTCACATGATTGGCACGTTTGCGAATTCTATAGCCGCGGCCTTGAGGAGCGGGACGCAGACGTTTGAGCATCGGGGCACAGTCAACGAAGATAGTGCTGATGCAGAGCATGCCGCTTTCGGCTTTCTGCTCGTTTTTAGCTTCCCAGTTGGCGATAGCGGAGCGGAGAAGTTTTTCAACGCGGGCAGCAGCCTCCTTGTTGGAGAACTTGAGAATGCCCAGAGCGCGGAACACTTCTTTGCCACGCACCATGTCAGCGACAAGGCGCATTTTGCGAGGGGAAGTGGGAACGTTATTCAACTTGGCAAAAGCCGAGTTCTTACGTTCTTCCTTTATTATTTCGGCGGATTTTCTTTTTCTTACACCCATTGTATTTAATTCTTTTTTTGTCTAAAAAAATATATTTGGGTCCCGATTATTTCTTATTGCCGGCGTGTCCACGGAAGTTACGTGTCGGAGCGAATTCACCGAGCTTGTGACCTACCATGTTTTCGGTAACATAAACCGGAATAAACTTATTACCATTGTGAACAGCAAAGGTGTGACCCACGAATTCGGGAGCAATCATTGAAGCGCGGCTCCAAGTTTTGATAACCGACTTCTTACCGCTCTCATTCATGGCGTTAACCTTCTTATCAAGCTTCACGCTGATAAAGGGGCCTTTTTTTAATGAACGACTCATAAGTTTAGCTTAGTTTTTTGATTACTTTTTCCTTCTTTCAATAATGTACTTCGAAGAAGCTTTCTTCGGTGCACGAGTCTTCAGGCCCTTAGCGTAAAGACCCTTGCGCGAACGAGGATGACCACCGGAGCTGCGGCCTTCACCACCACCCATGGGGTGATCCACAGGGTTCATAACAACACCACGGTTGTGGGGACGACGGCCAAGCCAACGAGAACGACCGGCCTTACCGCTGCGTTCAAGAGAATGCTCGCTGTTTCCAACCACGCCCACAGTTGCCTTGCATGAAGCAAGAACCTTGCGAGTTTCGCCAGAAGGTAATTTAATAATCGCATAGTCGCCTTCACGAGAGATGAGCTGAGCGAAAGTACCGGCGCTACGTGCCATGAAAGCACCCTGACCGGGACGAAGCTCAATAGCGTGGATAAGAGTACCCACGGGGATTTTGCTCAATGGAAGAGCGTTACCCACTTCAGGAGCGGCATCGGGTCCGCTGACTACAGTGGTGCCAACTTGTAAGCCGTTGGGTGCAATGATGTACGCTTTCGCGCCGTCCACGTAGTAGAGGAGTGCAATGCGAGCAGAACGGTTAGGATCGTACTCAATTGACTTAACTACTGCGGGCACACCGTCTTTTGTTCTCTTAAAGTCAATCATGCGGTATTTGCGCTTGTGACCACCGCCAAGGTAACGAGTGGTCAAGTGACCTTCGGCATTGCGGCCGCCGGTGCTCTTTTTACCGACTGTAAGAGATTTTTCTGGCGTAGTAGCAGTGATGGTACCTTTGAATACGCCAATAATTTTGTGTCTTTGCCCCGGTGTTGTGGGCTTGAATTTTCTTACTGCCATTTTCTATTATATATTGCTGTAAAAGTCAATGGTTTGACCCTCACCAACGGTTATGAAGGCTTTTTTGTAAGCCGATGTTTTACCGCGGAGAAGGCCGCTCTTGGTCCAGCGGGATTTGTTTTTACCGCGAACCACAGCTGTGTTCACATTCACCACTTTAACCCCATAAAGCTTCTCAACCATCATTTTGATCTGATATTTGTTAGCTTCAGGAGATACGCGGAAAGTGTAGCGGTTAAGCTTTTCAGAAAGCTTAGTGGCTTTTTCAGTAACGATAGGCTGAATTGTTATGTCCATGATTGGTTATCTCCTTGTGATTAAAGTTTATTAATAACATCAAGGCTACTCTCCGTAAGGACAATAGCGTTGGCGTGCATAATCGCATAGGTATGGATATCAGAGGCAGTGATGACTCTGGTATCGGGCACATTGCGAGCTGACAAATTTACGTTATTATTCCGGTCTGCTAAAACGAGAAGGAGCTTTTTGCCGTCAACTTTAAGATTTTTAGCAAAATTTACAAAATCTTTAGTTTTTGGAGCCTCAAAAGTGAAGTCTTCAACAACGGTTATTTGATTATCCTGCACCTTGTAAGTGAGAGCAGAGCGACGAGCGAGCTGCTTAACTTTCTTGTTCAACTTGAAGCGATAATCGCGAGGACGGGGACCGAATACGCGACCACCACCAACGAGCACCGGAGAATTTATATCACCGATACGGCTACCGCCGCCACCTTTCTGCTTGTGCAGCTTACGAGTGGAACCGGAAACTTCGCTACGTTCCTTGGACTTGTGAGTTCCTTGACGCTGGTTAGCGAGGAACTGCTTAACATCGAGATACACAGCGTGTTCGTTTGCCTCAATTGCAAACACTTCATCGCTAAGAACTACTTTGCGACCGGTGTCTTCACCTTTAATGTTGTATACTGCGATTTCCATTATTTCTCTACAATTACGATTGAACCTTTACTTCCGGGTATGCTACCCTTTATCAACAACAGGTTGTGTTCGGGCATCACCTTGATAACCTGAAGGTTCTGTACGGTGACACGTTCGTTGCCCATTTGGCCAGCCATACGCATGCCTTTGAACACTTTTGCGGGGTACGAGCAAGCACCTACCGAACCGGGGGCGCGAAGACGGTTGTGCTGACCGTGAGTGCTTTGGCCAACACCGCCGAAGCCGTGACGCTTAACAACACCCTGGTAACCTTTACCTTTGGATGTGCCCTGAATGTCCACGAAGTCGGAGTCGTTGAAGATGGAGTCAACCGTAATGGTGTCACCCAGCTTGTATTCGCCATCAAAACCCTTGAACTCGGCCAAGTGTCGCTGCGGAGCTACGCCTGCCTTTTTGAAGTGACCGGCCATAGGTGCAGTTGTATGCTTCTCTTTCTTTTCCTGGAAGCCAAGCTGCAGAGCTTCGTAACCGTCAACCTCGACAGTTTTAACTTGTGTAACCACGCAAGGACCTAATTCGATAACAGTGCACGGCACGTTTTTGCCGTCGGCACTGAAAACGGAAGTCATTCCGATTTTCTTTCCTAATAATCCTGGCATTTCTTTAAGTTTTTTAAGATTAAATGTTTACTTTTTTTGATCGATTGAAATTTCTTACGTTCTTGTCGGTGACCTGCATTACACCTTGATTTCTACTTCTACGCCGCTGGGGAGCTCAAGCTTCATGAGAGCGTCCACGGTTTTGGCGGTAGAGTTATAGATGTCGATCAAACGCTTGAACGAAGAGAGCTGAAATTGCTCACGGCTCTTCTTGTTTACAAACGTAGAGCGGTTCACAGTGAAGATACGCTTGTGTGTGGGCAGAGGTATGGGACCACTGATCACCGCACCGGTAGCCTTGACAGTCTTAACAATCTTCTCTGCCGATTTATCGACCAGATTGTGATCGTAAGATTTCAATTTGATTCTGATTTTTTGGCTCATATTTTGTTGAATGAAAGTTTATTTACTTCAATAAGTCCACACGACCCTGGCACTCTGTGAGCACATTACGTGCAATAGAGCTGCTTACCTCTGAGTAGTGAGAGAATGTCATTGTGCTGGTGGCACGTCCGGAAGTGATGGTACGGAGAGCGGTTACATAACCGAACATCTCAGCGAGAGGAGCTTTAGCTTTAACCACGCGGGCACCTGAGCGAGATGTTTCCATGCCCTCGACCTGACCACGACGTTTGTTAAGGTCAGAAATCACGTCACCCATGCTTTCTTCAGGTGTTACCACCTCAATCTTCATGATCGGCTCCAAAAGCACAGGACCTGCTTTTTCAGAAGCTTTCTTGAACGCCTGGATTGCGCAAAGTTCAAATGACAACTGGTCAGAGTCAACCGGGTGGAATGAACCGTCAATCACAGTTACCTTGAGCTGTTCAACGGGATAGCCAGCGAGCACACCATTCTTCATAGCGTTGGTGAAACCTTTTTGAATGCTGGGGATGAATTCCTTAGGAATGTTACCACCCTTAACCTCGTCAACAAACTGAAGGTTGCCTTCAAATCCTTCGTCAATAGGCTCTACACGTACAATGATGTCGGCGAACTTACCACGACCACCGGTCTGCTTCTTAAATACCTCACGGAGTTCAACAGGTTTGGTGATAGCCTCTTTGTAAGTAACCTGAGGACGACCCTGATTACACTCTACTTTAAATTCGCGTTTCAGACGGTCAATGATTATGTCAAGGTGAAGCTCACCCATACCGGAGATAACGGTCTGACCTGTTTCTTCGTTTGTCTGAACACGGAATGTGGGGTCTTCTTCAGCGAGTTTCTGAAGGCCTACTCCAAGTTTATCAAGGTCTTTCTGAGTTTTGGGCTCAACAGCGATACCGATAACGGGTTCAGGGAAGTCCATAGACTCAAGAACGATAGGAGCATCCTCGGCACAAAGAGTGTCACCGGTGCGGATATCCTTAAATCCTACGCCAGCGCCTATATCACCGCAATCAATTTGCTCTTTTGCATTCTGCTTATTAGAGTGCATCTGGAAAAGACGAGACACACGTTCCTTCTTACCGGAACGGCTATTGAGAACGTATGATCCAGCAATCATGTCACCGGAATAAACACGGAAGAAGCTCAAACGGCCAACATACGGGTCAGTTGCAATCTTGAATGCAAGAGCGCAAAGAGGAGCTTCGCTTGAGGGCTCACGAGTTTCCACTTGATCGGGGTTGCCAGGAGCGTAACCTTCAATAGCACCAGTGTCTACCGGGCTGGGGAGATAAGCGCACACGTTGTTAAGCAAGGGCTGAACGCCTTTGTTCTTGAACGAGCTACCGCAAGTCATAGGCACAATCTCCATCTTGATGGTAGCGTTGCGCAAAGCACGACGGATTTCATCTTCGGTGATGGTAGAAGGATCATCAAAATATTTTTCCATGAGAACATCGTCAAATTCGGCGATCTTCTCAAGCATTTTGTCACGCCATTCCTCAGCTTCGGCAAGAAGATTTTCAGGAATCTCCTCAGCAACGTAATCAGCACCCATTGCATCATCCGGCCAGAAAAGAGCTTTCATAGTAACGAGGTCAACCACGCCTTTGAATGTTTCTTCAGCACCGATAGGAATCTGAATGGGGCAAGGATTAGCACCGAGCACGTCCTTAAGCTGACGCACTACTTCAAAGAAGTTGGCACCGCTGCGGTCCATTTTGTTAACGTAACCGATACGAGGCACGTTGTACTTATCGGCCTGACGCCATACGGTTTCAGACTGAGGCTCTACGCCACCTACTGCACAGAATGTGGCAACAGCACCGTCAAGCACACGCAAAGAGCGCTCTACCTCCACGGTGAAATCCACGTGTCCCGGAGTGTCTATAAGGTTGATTTTGTATTTGTCGCCAGCGTAGTTCCAAAAAGCGGTAGTGGCGGCCGAGGTGATAGTGATACCGCGTTCCTGCTCCTGTTCCATCCAGTCCATGGTAGCAGCGCCATCGTGTACCTCACCAATTTTGTGAGTAAGACCCGTGTAGAAAAGTATACGCTCGGATGTGGTGGTTTTACCAGCATCAATGTGAGCCATAATACCGATATTACGGGTATATTTCAAATGTTCGTCAGATTTTGCCATTATAATAAGGTATCTGTCAATGAAAAATTGTGTTTATAAACTCCTGTGATTAGAAACGGAAGTGAGCGAAAGCGCGGTTTGCTTCGGCCATCTTGTGCATATCTTCCTTGCGCTTGAATGCGCCGCCCTGATCATTGAATGCGTCTACGATTTCGGCAGCGAGCTTTTCAGCCATAGTCTTGCCACCACGCTTGCGGGCATACAGAATAAGGTTTTTCATTGAGATAGATTCCTTGCGGTCAGCGCGGATTTCAGTGGGCACCTGGAAAGTGGCACCACCCACACGGCGTGACTTAACCTCCACTTGGGGAGTTACGTTCTCAAGGGCTTTCTTCCAGATCTCAAGAGCTGTTTTCTCTTCATTGGGCATTTTAGCTTTCACGAGCTCAAGAGCGCTGTAGAAAATAGTATAAGAGGTGTTTTTCTTGCCATCGTACATCAAATGATTGACGAACTTAGACACTCTTACATCGTTAAAAACGGGATCGGGCAATACAATCCGTTTTTTTGGTTTAGCCTTTCTCATTTTTTTGTCAAATTGTCGTTTTTAGTTTGCTTGGTTGCTGCTTCTTTTGTCTTCAACTCAATGTTCTCCAACACCTCGTTTACTCAACCATAAATATGTCTTGAATTAGCCTTCCAATAAATCAAAAACGAAGTTTGTTAAATCAAATTTTAATTAACTTTTGTTTTTGTGCCCGGCTTAAGCCAAGGCTCATTGGGGTTAAGTAAGAATCCGGCAGCTTTTAATTACTTCTTAGCTGCTTTAGGACGCTTCGCACCGTATTTTGAACGACGCTGAGTGCGATCTTTCACACCGGAGGTATCCAGAGTACCACGCACAATGTGATAGCGCACACCAGGGAGGTCTTTAACACGACCACCGCGCACCAACACAATTGAGTGCTCCTGCAGGTTATGACCTTCACCGGGGATATAAGAGTTCACTTCCTTGCCGTTGGTGAGGCGCACACGAGCCACCTTACGCATTGCCGAATTAGGCTTCTTAGGGGTGGTGGTGTACACACGCACGCACACGCCGCGACGCTGCGGACATGAATCCAAGGCAGGTGACTTGCTCTTATCCTCAAGAGTCACACGTCCTTTTCTTACTAATTGCTGAATTGTAGGCATCTTAGTCTGTTTTTACGTTTCGTTGATTAATTTATCTTTGTTATCTCTATTTTTCTTTGCATTCACACGCACCTACACGCCGACTACTCCATTGTGTATCAACACATTGGCAGCAATCAGGCATGCGCGCATGCTTAAAAGCGTTGCAAAATTACTAACTAATTTTCTAACTACCAAACATTTTAGACTTTTTCTCTTGCCTCTTCACGGAGATACAATCAGGCAAAAAGCAAGTGAAAACACCCATCATTAAAATGGCTCTATTTCCGCCATTCCAACTCCTCTCAAATCCTTCGGACTCAGCATCAATTCATCATGCGGAAGCCGCCAATCAATACCCAAAGCAGGATCATCATAGCGCAATGTACATTCCGACTGAGGAGCATATACGTTGTCAACTTTGTATTGGAACTGCGCTCTATCACTCAAAACCACAAATCCGTGAGCAAAACCACGCGGCATAAAAAGCTGCAACCCATTATCCTGACTCAATTCAACCGCTACATGCCGTCCGAACGTAGGCGAGTCTTTGCGCAGATCCACGGCCACATCCAATACAGCTCCCTGCGACACCCTCACAAGCTTTGCTTGAGAAAACTCACCTTTCTGAAAATGCAATCCACGAAGGACACCGCGAGTAGACACAGATTCGTTATCCTGCAAAAATACAACATTACCCACATTAGCCTGAAACTCACTGAGTTTGAACGACTCCATAAAATACCCTCGTGCATCTCCGAAACGCATTGGCTCTATAAGCCATACACCCGGAATGGATAGTTGTGTAAACTTCATACCATAATTGAATTAATAGCACAAACCTACAAAAATAGCATGAGATACACAAATCCCCGTTAATGACTTTCAACAAGCACACAATATTTGCCTCCGTATGGTCATTCAGACTCGCCAAACTCATAAGTTTTCGCCACAAAATTATTACTTTTGCCATGAAAAAAAGCAAATCACCAATGATCAATATCATACTTCACGACGAAAGCCAAACGCGTACCAACCTGCTGCCACTCACGTTCACACGCCCAACTGGCGACTTGCGATGCGGAATACTAACCATTGCAAAAAAATGGGAAACAATGCTCGATGCATCTGTCAGCTATGCCACAGAAGAATACCTTAGCGAGCTATTTCCTGCATACCACACTTCCGAATCAATCAACATAGCAGGCCATATCATCCCCTCCCCTGCCATGGCCGAAGCTGTGAAGAAATTGAAACAAGGGGAAGTTCTGATGCTTGAGAACGAACCGGTGGCATGGCTCTCATGCACTACCGATATAGCCTCTGCCACGCAGCTACCATGCCCCGAGCCTATAGGTTCGCTACATTACACACATAATATCTTCACCCTCAACCACGCCGCATTGCAAGCCGACTTCCAATTACTCACAGCCGGGAAAAAAAGTTGTGAACCACACGAATCCTGCACTGTAATCGGGCCAAAAGAGAATCTGTTCATAGCCCCGGGAGCATCCGTACTCGGATGCTCACTTAACACCACCGCCGGCCCAATCTACATTGGACAGCATGCACAAGTGATGGAAGGAAGCCATCTAAGAGGCCCGGTTGCCGTATGTGAACACGCCATAGTCAATATGGGCACACGTATATATGGCGCCACAACAATAGGCCCATATTGTAAGGTAGGAGGCGAAATCAACAATGTTGTGATGCAAGCATATTCCAACAAAGCCCATGACGGATTTTTGGGAAATGCTGTAATAGGAGAATGGTGCAACCTCGGAGCCGGATGCGTGGCGTCCAATCTCAAAAACGACTACACCGAAATCAAACTTTGGAACTATGGCGCTAACCGTTTTTTGCGCACCGGCCTACAATTTTGTGGTTTGATTATGGGCGATCATTCAAAAGCGGGCATCAACACCATGTTCAATACCGCAACAACCATCGGCGTAGGCGTAAACATCCACGGTACAGGATTTCCACGCAATTTTGTGCCATCTTTCTCCGAAGGGTCACCCGGAGCCGGTTTCGGAGATGTCTCCCTAAGCAAATTTTTCACCACTGCCGAGAAAGTGATGGCCCGACGCGACATAAAGTTCACAGAAGCGCACCAACGCTTGTACACCACCATCCATAATCTTACCGAACAATACAAATAATTATTAAATATTTTATGGAAATTTGATTGCAGATTCATGTATTATATGTAATTTTGCAACAAATAAACACCACAATCAAGCATTTTGTCAAAATAACACAACTTCACACATAGTTTTTATACAAAAAAATGAAAGCATCAGAATTAATAGCCGATCTCACACGACGATTTCCCAATGAGCCGGAATATATCCAGGCCGTTGAAGAAGTGGTAACATCTATTGAAGATGTATACAACGAGTATCCTGCATTTGAGCAGCTCAACCTTATGGAGCGACTCTGCATGCCCGATAGGATAATTTCATTTCGCGTGAGCTGGGTAGACGACAAGGGACGTGTGCAAAACAATATGGGCTACCGCGTGCAGCACAACAATGCCATAGGCCCGTACAAAGGAGGCATACGTTTCCATTCTTCCGTCAACCTCTCCATACTCAAGTTCCTGGCATTTGAACAAACTTTCAAAAACTCACTCACCACATTGGCCATGGGTGGCGCCAAAGGTGGTAGCGACTTCTCTCCACGAGGCAAAAGCGACATGGAAGTGATGCGTTTCTGCCAAGCGTTCATCACAGAACTTTATCGCAATCTCGGCCCCGACACTGACGTTCCTGCCGGCGATATAGGCGTAGGCGGACGTGAGGTTGGCTACATGTTTGGTTGGTACAAAAAAATGACCCGCGAATTCACCGGCACATTCACCGGCAAGGGAATGGACTTCGGAGGTTCCTTGATGCGTCCAGAAGCCACAGGTTATGGCAACGTATATTTCCTGCTAAACATGCTTGCCACACGCAACATTGATCTTAAAGGTAAACGAGTTGCCATCTCCGGATCAGGCAATGTAGCTCTCTATACCGCAAAAAAACTTCTTGAATTGGGTGCTATTCCTGTATCAATGAGCGATAGCGATGGTTCCATATATCTGCCAGACGGTATGACCCAGGAACATTTTGACAAGATTTTTGAGCTTAAAATGGCTTACCGCGGTCGCATACGCGAATTCGCCGAAGAAACACCGGAATGTCAATACTTCCCCGGGGAACGCCCTTGGAAACACGTGAAATGCGACATTGCCATGCCATCGGCAACACAAAACGAACTTGACGGTGATGATGCAAAAGCATTACTTGCCCAAGGATGCTTCGCTGTGAGCGAAGGAGCCAACATGCCTTCTACACGCGAGGCTGTACATGCATTCCTTGATGCACATATTCTTTACGCCCCTGGCAAAGCAGCCAATGCAGGCGGTGTATCTGTTTCAGGCCTTGAAATGGCACAGAATGCACAGATGCTGCCTTGGTCGGCCGAAGAAGTGGATCAGAAACTTCAACAGATAATGAAAGACATTCACACCCAATGCGAAAAATATGGGCGTGAAGACAACGGATACATTAACTATGTGCGCGGAGCCAACACCGCCGGATTCATGAAAGTGGCGCGTGCCATGCTTGCCCAAGGCATAAGCTAAGCCACGTTCACACACTTTTTTTCAAATACGCACAGGAAGGCTACCTTGTTTCAGGTGGCCTTCCTTGTCGTTATTATATGTTTTCAACGCTTGATTAAGATTCACAAGCCTAAAGCGTGGCAACCTGTCCAAGCCCCATGTCCATTTTTGTTATAACCTTGCTCAAATCCATAAGCTTACGCAACACCTGAGTCCGCAAAGTATTAACGGATTCTGCCAATCACAGTGGACACCGAACTTTCACAACTCATATATCAAAAAAACAAACATCCGCCAGCAAATGCATGCAAGCGGATGTCTCAATATTTAGCTAAATTTATTTACGTCTGTTACGGACAGAGCGAGCAGCACCGGAGTTAGCGGCTGCTTTTGGTGCTTTAGCGCGCTTTACCTTTGTCGGCTTAGACTTTTTCTTGGTTTCCTTTTTTGTTGAAGAACGACGAACCGAAGATCTCCGGGTATTCTTTTTGGTATCGTCAGCTTTCACCTCCTCACCATTAGCCACAGCCTCTTCGGCTGCAGCTTTCTCTTCAGCCTCTATCTCAGCCTGTTCTTTGGCCTCACGAATCGCCGCCAACTCTTCAAGCGACGGTACCCACAATTTCTTTCCAAAGCCGTCAAGACGCTGTTGAATACTGTCTTGGGCTCTTTTTAAATCTTCAGGATCGGGATACAACTGAGCCATTGACTTGTTGCGCAAATTGCGTGTCTTGTATATATCACCTTCGTAAAGACCAAGTTGAAAAAAATCATCGTAAGTACAAGTGGCCAAGTTATTATCATCGGACGTGAAGATATTCTGAGTGGAAAGGAATGGTCTCAAATCATCCATCTTTATCCAAAACATAGGATACTTCACAGCCTCGGCACCAAAGTCATCCGTGCGATGGAGCACCGGACAGATAGCCTCTACGCGCGTACGCATACGGTTTCGGCGATTGTCAAACTCATATCGCTCAATTATATAATAGCTTAAAACCTCATTGGCCGGCACATCGCTCTCCTCTATATTAAACTTGGGGTGCTTTTCACTGCTGCCTTTAGCATCGGAATAGTAAATATGGAAGCGATCAAGCATGTCACGCACCTTTATACGATACTGATCTGTGAACAATTCACGTCCATCCAGATATTCATATGCCAACAATTGGTCATTTGCAAGCAAACGCATTATGATTCGAAACAAACTCTCCTGTCCCTCAGTAGGTTCCTCAGGGAAATAAAGAGGTGTGTTCTTGTCTTTTGTAAGGTCAAGCTGACGATAAATCACACGCATCCACGACAAATCGGCATCGCTTGTAGGAGTTTCTGCCATACGTGCCTGCATACGCTCTGTAACATTGTTTTGGGGTGTCGTGCCTTTATTGCGGTCACGGCCGCCACCACGCCTCATCACCGATGTGGACGATGAAGCGTCCTGCGCCATGGCTCCCATAGCCATAGCTGAGGCTGTCAGCACCAATAATATATATTTATACAACTGTTTCATTGCTCATGTATAATAAGAGTATAAGATTTATCAGTTAACTATCACCTCCACCGGGTTCAACACTCGCTCCACACCGTCGGGACCTTTGGCCCTAATGCGCGATATGTAGAACCGTTTGCCTCGTGAAAGCCTGCGGAACGAATCCATCTGGCGCTGGGAGAATTGTGCGCCGTTGCTCACTTCAGGGATAGCATTTCCCATGGAATCAAAAAATACCGTTTCAAAACTCAGCACCTTGAAGTCAATATTAAGCATATCGTCATCAATAGCTGCGTCAATACCTTTCGCGCCCATCAGAGTGGCTTTAGATATGGGTTTGCCTCCTTTGTATCGTTCAGTCACGCCATTTGCTCCGGCATAAGATATGAAAGCTACAGGATCTGGCAACTTGCGAACACGAAATTTGGTAGTATTCACAGTCTGTGCCTTGCCGTCAATAGTGGCTGTAACCGTCACCACTGCCTCAGCACCCACCTTGGCTGGACGAGCCACAAAATGATCACCGCTTTTTGTCAACGAACCGTTGGTCATAGTGGCGCTGACAGCATTTTGTGGAACACCAGGCACAGATATGCTTATAGGGTTTTCAATTCCTGCATACAAAACATTCATCATGGTGGCGCTGACGGTAGCACTCGGCTCCATCACCACATAGCTGGAGCTGAACGGATGACGAGTAATACTGCCATCGCCATGAGGCACTTCAAGATAACCGGAATAATCAAACGAACCTGTCTGACCTGTGGCAATTTCATAATGACCGTTGCTGTCGGCAAGTTGCTTGCCATTTATATATATTGCAGGGCGCGCAGTAGTATCCACAGCCGCCAGCACAATATCGGCCACATAGCGACCTCCCCGCATCACCATGCGGCTTTGGGGAATAACAAACGCATTTATCTCGTTTACACGCACATCTCCTGCATCCACCTGATTGAGAAGATGAGCCAATGCTTCTCCTTCGGCATAACGAATATCATTCTGCAACTTTGTCAAAAGAGTTATAGCCGCGACCACAGGTTGATTATCAAATTTTGATTCCTCCCATAATTCAGCCATGGCTGCACCTTTTCGCTTAAATGGGTCGGTGTTAAGTGCCGCCGAAATTGAGGCACGCTTCACGCTGTCGGTCACATATTGCTCAACAAATTTTCTATAGCTTTCAATTCTCTGGCGCAATTTAGCTCCATTTTTAGTCGTGGGATTAAGCATGATAACCGCAGCCGCCTCTAAATCATCACGACTCAAAATATCGTTTGGATCGGCATCTTTGCCATCAGCCTTGCGTACAATGGCGAGTTTCAATGAATCAACCAAAGAAAACAAAGATTGAGATTCGTTACGCACCTGCGAAGCCTTATCGTACCATACCTTACCCTTTTCGGGATTTTGAGCACTGAATGCCTCCAACTCAGCATATATGGCACTATTGCGCTGAGCCACACTCTCGTTAGTGCGCATCAAACCGTCCTGCACCTGAGTGAATCCGTCAAGCACATCGCTTGACACATTGAGGGCAAGCATTGCCGTCAGAACAATGTACATCAGATTGATCATCTTCTGACGGGGTGAAAGTTTTTTATTGCCTTGTGACATTATAGCTAATGTTTAGTGTGGGTTCATGCCTGAGGCGCATCCTGATCAGGAACAGACGGAGCCTGCTGAGGAGTCTGCTGTGATCTCATTCCTGCTGGCATGGGATGATACATATTGATGGTCATAGCCTGAAGCATCTGTGCATATACATTATTGAGCTGCTGCATATAATAAGCCATCTTTTCGCTTTCTTCACAGTATCTGGCACTTTGATTGGCAGAATTCTCATACATTGAGCTGATTTCCTTTATACCGCGATTCACCCTGTCTATGGCATCAAGCTGTGACGATACGCTGCGAAGCTGAATTTCATATATAGTGTTGAGTCCGGAGATATTACGGTTGAGATTCTGCATCTGCTCAACATACCCATGCGAACTGGATGTTATATTTTCGGAATTCTCGGTAATGGCTCGATAGCTATCCAGGAGCACCTCACTTACAGAATTGAGGCTTTGGGTTGTTTCTTTGAGCTGCTGCATTTGCTCGGCAATGGCCGCCATTTGCGATAAATACTCCTGGGTAGCAGTTGTAAGTTCGGCCATTCGGCTAAGCTGATCGCTTGCCGCCGCCATCTTTGCAATACTTTCGCTCAAAGAGCGTGAATCAGCATCGCTGAGTTCAATGTCGGCAGGCACCCCCACAGCACGGCGAGCTTGAGCGTCAGTTACCATAGGAGCAGACACGCCTCCTGACACCACATTGCCTCCACCCCCATTAATGATCACACCTGTGCCGGATGTAAAATCAGGACGATCCTCGGGATTTTTGGTTTCAAGAACCGGAAACACCTGTTCCCAATTATAGTCACGCCCCGGGCGGTCAAAAGCCGTGAGTACAAACATTAGCACCTCAGTACCCATACCTATGGAAAGCAGCGTGTTACCTCCAGGAAGATGGAGAATCTTGAACAGAGCTCCCCATATCACAATAGCAGCGCCTATAGAATAAGCAAAATTGAAAAAGCGTTGGCCTGATTCTCCGGAGAGAAATTTCTCAATGCTGTTTTTATATCTTTTGATTTTTCCCATTGTTGGTAATCTATATAATGTCTGTAATTATTTTTTAGCTTTCTGTCCTTTTGCAAATCCTATCTGGGAACGCACACATCGGAAACCAATGTAGGAGCGTTGCTCGTTCTGATATTCCCACATGCGGATATCGGAACGGATGTTATGGGCCACATCTTTCCACGAACCACCACGAACAATCTTGCGCTTCATTTTATAGGGATCCTCCTTGGCCGCATCATAACGGTACTCGGGATTCATGTCCGATGTCAACTTGCTCACACTCTCATTGAATGCCGTTGAAGTCCACTCGCTTACATTACCAGCCATATCATATAAGCCGAAATCATTTGGCGAATATGTGCCCACGCGCGCCGTGATAAGATGGCCGTCCTGCACATAATTGCCGTCTTGCGGCTTGAAATTGGCATAGAAACATCCCTTTTCCTCGGTAAGCGGCAAGTCGCCCTCCCATGGATATTTATTTTCATTCACACCGGCACGTGCGGCATACTCCCATTCGGCCTCGGTAGGCAGTCGGTAAGGTTCCACATACACGCCCTGCCGGCCGAGTGAACGGCGGAGGAACTCAGTACGCCAGTTGGCAAAAGCATTGGCCTGCTCCCAGCTCACACCCACCACCGGATATTCGCTATAACCTCCGTGACTGAAATACATACGTACATAAGGCTCGTTGTATGCATTCTCAAAGTCATTTATCCAAGCTGTGGTGTCAGGATACACATTCACAATATATGTATTGAGAAAATCGTAGTCCCCTGTCAAGCCACGTGTTATTGTTTCGCGCATTATTTCACCATTGTCGCTAATCCATGCCGTATCTTTGGATATTACAGGTATATCAGTCGGCACCGGCTTGTCAGTGTTGTACTCGCGACGAGCCGGATTCAAACGATGCTTGCGCTTGGCCGCTTCAGTGTGGTTGAATATCTCGTAACGATAATTCATTTGTTCCGGGTCAAGCTCCTTAACACCTGTGATAGGATTGATACGATACACACTCTCTATGGCACGTTGCTCATCTTCGTTTGCATTGCGCCAAGGTATAGGCTTGCTCCAGTTCAAATGAGGTTTGATGGGATTACCTTCCTTATCTTCCTCAATCTTAAACTCTTCATTACCGCCATACGCAGGATCAGCCAAACGCTCGCGGATAATGGAGTCTCTTACCCAAAACACAAACTGCTTGTACTTGGAGTTTGTCACCTCGGTTTCATCCATCCAAAAAGCATCAACACTCATACCACGACTGTCAGCACGAAGGTTCCACAGACTATCGGCTTCTTTCGGACCTATTTCCATAGAACCACGGCTCACCAGCACCATGCCATAAGGTTGAGGCTCATTCCAAGCTGTACCACCCACTCCGGTCACTTCTCCACCGGAAGAGTTTCTTGCGCCGGATGCACAAGATGTCACCACGACAGCGGCTATTATGATATTAAGGAGATAAATCGATAGCTTTTTCATATGTTACATTATGCGTATACTCTTGTGTTTATTCTTGTTCTTGTCTGAGAAGTCAAGTTTCAGGCTGTAGCCTGCCATTATTTCATGGCTTCCGCTGGAGGCTTTTGATATGGCGCTAATAGGATAATCATAACTATATCCCACATAGAAGCCTTTGTATTCCGCAGCCAATATTGCACTGACAGCGTCATCATATCTGTATGCCACACCGGCTGAAAGGAATTTTTTCCACCGGACACGTCCGGTAACCTCTGCCCGCCAAAAGTTGAAATCAGTTTTAAACATCATGGAGGGCATCACTTCAAATAACGTATTTTTTATAGGAATATTGCCACCGGCTATAAAATAGAGCGTGCGATCAAACGTGAACTGGTACTTTTTAGGCCCCTCGTCACCGTCCGAGGATCCACTGCCTCCAACAATGCCATCACTGCCGTCTTCACTCTGGAATGTAACCGTTGGCGAATTCACATGCTGACACGAAACACCCACCCACCATTTAGGTTTGGTATAGAACACCCCCACTCCAAGATCCAAGGCATTACCGCTCACATCAGTCTTGGGTATGGCATCATCGGTTGGTTGATGATATTCATTGTCGTCCGGAATAAACACTTCAGAACCCTTAAACACCTCATTGGCAAAGCCTATCTGCACAGCACCGGTAAACTCGCCTTTCAATAGACGCACCTTATAACCAGCCTGAATACCGATATTGAGTGTTCTGAACAAACCGGCACTTTCGCTTGATGCCACAACACCAACGCCTATACGTTTGCCAAACAGTTTCAATGGCGAATCTGCCGTAAGAAGAAACGTGCGTGGAGCATTATCCACACCAATCCATTGCATACGACTACCGGCTCGGATACGCACAAAATCAGTGTTGCCTATCGCAGCAGGATTATAATATGTGGGAACAGCAAAATATTGGGTGAGCTGACCATCGGTCTGCGCAACGGCACTCACGCCAAACAACAATACCGCAACGAGAAATAATAACAGCTGCTTCATTCAAAATAAAATGTTAACACCACCAATTGTGACTTAGCTTTGGTGATGGATTCTGTAAATTTCAACTTATCAGGCTCTTCAATCAAGTCCGGACGCTTATGCTGTATTATATCCGAAAGCCCGAAACAAAACTTTATTTCAGGATTAAGTTTAAAGTACGGAAGATAAAAATCGCACCCAAACCCCACGGTAAGATACAAGTCGGTGGTTTTCAGCTTTAAATAATCGCTTCTCTTCTTGTTCACATCAAATGCAGGCATCACACCGGCCACAACATACGGCCGCGCATTACGATACCTTTGCGACGCAAATTTCAAATCTATGGGCGTAACCACAAATGTTGATTTCAGATTCTGCTTTTCATTGGCTCCTGTGACAGCATCGTGCATCTTTATTTCACGATTTCCAAAATAAAGTCCGGGGGTGAATCGCAAACTAAAATACGTATTCAAACGCCATTCCAATAAGCCATTGACACAAAATCCCGGAGAAAACCCTGGTTGCTCCATAAACCACGACTCACCTTCAGGGGTGACATTGCCATTATGTGTAAATGTTATGTCCTGAGTATGAACGCCAACAGAAAAACCCAAGTGCCATTGACGGTTATCGGCATAAGGACGATTGAGCAACTTGTCATTAAGTCGCTGCGCCGACACCGACGAAGCTCCACACAACGCCACTATCAACAGTATGAGTATCCTGTGTATTTTATTCATTACTTATCTAACGATAAGCCTCTGCCATTATTGCCCTGCAATAAGTGTTTTATGAAGCAACGATGTGAACTGGTAATTCTTAAGTCCCCAACGCGGAGATATGAGCAATTCCGACGGAGATTGCGATACAAACCGCTCTATAGCTATATCCGCGCGCAATGTTCGCACTATCTCACAACACAGCTCCACATACTCCTCCACACTGAAGTGCGGCACGTCATAAACACCGTTTTGTACATCATGAGCCATACGTGTGCCCCGGACAAGCTGAAGCTGATGTATCTTAACTACATCTACAGGCAATGCGTTGATAGCCCTGATGGTTTCAAGCATATCTTCACGTGTTTCACCAGGTAAGCCCATGATTATATGCAAACCCACAGGCAAACCGGCGGCATGTGTCCTGACAACAGCCTCTACAGTCTGGCTCCATGTGTGACAACGGTTCACAAGCTCCAATGTGCGGTCATGCGCCGACTCTGCACCATACTCCACCATCACCCAATGAGTACGATGCAGCTCTGACAGATAATCCAACAGAGGCTGCGGCATACAATCCGGACGAGTACCTATGATAATGCCATCAACACCGTCAACCGTCAATGCCTCCTCATATAATGCCTTAAGTCGCCGTAGCTCAGCATGGGTATTGGTATATGCTTGAAAATAGGCAAGATACCGCATTTCTGGATATTTGCGGGCAAAAAACCGCTTAGCCTCTTCAAGTTGCTCTTTAACACTCAGTTGCGCCAAAGCAAATGCAGGCGAAAAACTCTGATTGTTGCAATAAGTACACCCGCCACGCCCGAGTGTCCCATCACGGTTGGGACACGACAATTGCGTATTGACAGTGAGTTTCTGCATCTTGCCCTTGAAATACTGGCGAAGAAACGCGGAAAAATCCTTATATAATGGCTCGTTCATGACATTCGTCTTATAAATGGAGTCTCAGCCTTGGCCAACAACCACATATCCAAAATCGTGACGGCAGCCATGGCCTCTACCACAGGAACAGCCCTCGGCAACACACATGAATCATGTCGTCCCCGAGCATTGATCATACATTCCCGACCGTTGACATCCACAGTGCGCAATGTTCTTGACATAGTAGCCACAGGCTTGAATGCAACTCTGAAATATATATCTTCACCATTGGAGATACCTCCTTGGATGCCTCCGGAATGATTGCTCACGACAGAGACTCCACCATTCCCATCAGACACAAACTCATCCACGACTTCACTTCCAAGAGAAGACACTCCGTCAAACCCCATTCCGTAATCAAACCCCTTTGCCGCATTGATGCTCATCATCGCCAATGCAAGCCGTGCTTGAAGTTTGTCCATAACAGGCTCACCAAGTCCGGCCGGACATCCTGTAATCACGCCTGTGATCACACCGCCTAAGGTATCGCAAGAATCCTTGGCCTCAAGTATGAGTCTCTGCATTCGTTCGGCGGTTTCAGCGTCAGGACATCGCACATCGTTACAATCCACCATTTCCTGTGAATAATGCTTATATGAATATGGCACAGAAATATTCCCCACCTGCGATGTATATGCCCACACGCTTATTCCCACATGCTTGAGAGCCTGCATGGCAAAAGCACCGGCCACCACTCTCACTACAGTTTCTCGGGCTGACGAACGCCCACCGCCTTGATAATCCCGAAAACCATATTTGGCATCATATGTATAATCGGCATGCGAAGGACGATATTTATTTTTTATCTCAGAATAATCAGAACTTCGCACATCGTTATTTCTTACAATAAAACCAATGGACGCACCTGTGGTCCACCCTTCAAAGACACCTGAAAGCACCTCAATTTTATCGCATTCATTACGAGAAGTGCCCAATCTGCTCTGCCCCGGGCGACGGCGGTCAAGCTGCGCCTGAATCTGATCCATGTCAATCGGCACACCTGCCGGCATACCATCAATAACTCCACCCACAGCAGAACCATGCGATTCCCCAAACGAAGTGAACCGATATATCAATCCAAAACTGTTCATACGTCATTCTCAGAGTTAGATATCACTATATCAACGGTCTTACCGTTAACAAAACCCACAAGATCCGAAGGTGAAATCCTAAGTTGCAGCCCCCTTATCCCCGCACTCACATACACATAGCTAAAATTCATTACCGAATTATGGAAAAACACAGGAAAAGGCTTCTTCATGCCCACAGGCGAGCACCCGCCCCGAATATACCCGGTCAACGGAAGCAATTCCTTAACCGGTATCAGATCTGCTTTCTTTGCTCCGGCTGCTTTTGCCGCCTTTTTCAAATCCACTTCGGCATCCCCGGGCACCACGCAAACAAAATGCTCTCCCGCAGTGGAGCACAGGACCAAAGTTTTGAACACTTGTTTTATATCTTCACCCAACTCCTCGGCTACATGAGTGGCAGCAAGATTGTTCTCGTCCACTGTGTAAGGAATAAGCTCATATGAAATATGTGCGCGGTCAAGCAAACGCGCGGCATTGGTCTTGGTTATTTTTCCGGGATGTGCCATAATGGTACAAATTTACAACAAAGTAAAACAATTTAGCATATCCCTCCGTTAAGAATTATAAAGTCGTAACCAAAATCAAGTTAACTAACAATGAAAAAGTATCTATTGGCTCTCGTTGCCGCCGTTGGCATGGCCTTCGGCGCAAACGCACAGAAAATGAACATCAGCGCAAGCTATGGTGGTTTCACAATAATGGACGCATGCAACTATCATGACAGCTGGCACGGAGTAAACAACGCATGGGGCGCTTTGAACCTCGGGTTCAATGTAAAAGTGCTTCCCAAATTATGGATAGGCCCATCCTACACCTACTCATCAGCAACCACCAAAGGCCCGAACAGCAGCAAGGTGGCCTATCACGTGATTATGTTCAACGGACGATACGACTATTTCTCCAACCGTATTGTAACCTTGTATGCACACCTTGGTGTCGGTGCCGATATCTCACATCTCATGCCTCGCCATGGCGATTCCTACAACAAAGGATACTTTGCCATGCAGCTTTCTCCAATCGGAGCCGATGTGGATCTCAACCGCAACTTCACCATATTCGGAGAACTCGGATTCGGAGCCCAGGGCTTACTGCAAGTTGGCGCCCGATACAATTTCTAAAACATAACACATCAACACACAAAGTGACCAATCCTATATGGATTTGGTCACTTTGTTTTTATTCTGCAAAGAACTATCTTTGCATTCAACATGGCAGCAAACATACAGGACATACCAAACATAGTGAACTTCATCCGTCAGGCATGGCCTGTTGGCAATGAGTCTTTGAACCTATTGGCAGCACATATGTTACCAAAGAAATTTCCACGTCGCCATAAGTTGGTTAGCGAAGGGCACATGGAGCATATGGTATGGTTCTTGGAAAAAGGAATGACCCGAAGCTACTGGCTTGTGGACGGCGAAGAAATCACCACATCTTTTTCTATAGCCGGATGTGTGGTGTTCAGTATGGACGAGGTGTACTACTCACGACCAAGCATGGAGTTTGTGGAAAGCATTGAACCAATGGAAGCCTATGGAGTGTCCATCAAATCACTCATGACCCTTATTGCTGACAATATTGAGCTATGCAATTGGTGGAGAGTGATACATCAAAACGAATACCGACGTCTACACCAATCACACAAGGAGCGACTCACCCTTGATGCGGCAGAAAGATACAAGGAGTTTTTTCGTCAATTTCCTGAGGTGTGCCGCCGGGCACGACTCACCGACATTGCCTCATACCTGGGCATAGCGCCGGCAACACTCAGCCGCATACGTCGCCACAAAATTTGACCTATGTCAAATTCTGTATCCATTTCATTGCGTAATTTTGTGGCCGCATGAAAACAACAACCATTCAACCACGATTTGACATTCTTGACGGCCTCCGAGGTGTGGCCGCAATACTTGTGATATGGTATCACTTCTTTGAAGGTTTTGCCACTTCACCTACAGACCAAATGATGAACCATGGGTACCTGGCCGTGGATTTCTTCTTCGTATTGTCGGGCTTTGTGATAGGTTATGCCTATGACAACCGATGGAAAAACGGCAGAATCACCACTTCCGGATTCATGCTACGCCGCGTTATCAGGCTTCATCCAATGGTGGTGCTCAGTGTGATTCTCGGTGCTCTCGCGTTTTGGCTACAAGGCAGCGTGAAATGGGACGGCACACCGGTGTCCGCGTCCATGCTTCTTCTCGCATTGGCTCTTGGCCTAATTCTTATACCAGTGCTTCCCGGAACCGAATTCGATGTAAGAGGCAACGGGGAGATGTTCCCTCTGAACGGCCCATCATGGTCTCTGTTTTTTGAATACATCGGCAGTATACTTTATGCCGTGGTATTGCATAAGCTGAATCGCCGTGCGCTCACATGCGTAGTCTTATTGTCGGGAATTGGGCTTACTGCCTGCGGTTTAGGCAACATGTCCGGAGCATACCACCTTGGAATGGGATGGAGCATTGCTGACAGTGGATGGTTGGGCGGATTCCTACGAATGATATTCTCGTTCAGCATAGGCCTGCTGATGACACGCATGTTCCGTCCACGTCACATCAAAGGTGCATTCTGGATATGCAGCATTCTTATATCCGCCATATTGGCATGCCCTTATGTAGGAGGAACAAATCCGGTGATAACCAACGCTGTTTACGACCTTATATGCACACTGTTCATATTTCCGGTAATAGTATATATAGGAGCTTGCGGTGTCACTACCGACCGATTCTCCACTTCTGTATGCAAATTCATAGGACAACTGTCATACCCGGTATATATAATTCATTATCCCGTAATGTACCTTTTCTACCATTGGGTATGGTCAAACAATCTGTGTTTCAATAAAATATGGTGGGTGTGCTTTCTTCTGCTCACAGGTATCATAGCTATGGCATGGGCGGCTCTCAAACTATATGACGAACCTGTACGCCGCCGTCTCAGCACCCGCTTTTTGCAATAAAGCCCGTCAAGACACACAATCAACATTATTTTTGTCCAACATAGCCATCCTCAATGGATAAATGAACGAGATTTTATTTGTACCTTTGTGGCAACATATCATCATCTCATTATGAAAGTAGCTATTGTGGGCGCAAGTGGCGCCGTGGGACAAGAATTCCTCCGAGTGCTTGAAGAGCAAAATTTTCCTATTGACGAACTGCTGTTGTTCGGATCAAGCCGCAGTGCAGGTCGCAAATATACATTTCGCGACAAGGAAATCGTCGTCAAAGAGCTTATGCACAACGACGACTTCAAAGGCGTGGACATAGCTTTCACCTCGGCAGGAGCAGGTACTTCCAAAGAATATGCAGAAACCATAACCAAGCACGGAGCCATAATGATTGACAACTCCAGCGCTTTCCGCATGGACTGTGATGTGCCATTGGTTGTGCCGGAAGTCAATGGAGATGACGCATTCAATACTCCACGTAACATAATAGCCAACCCCAACTGCACAACCATACAGATGGTTGTGGCACTCAAACCCATCAACGATATATCACCAATAAAGCGTGTGCACGTGGCCACATATCAGGCCGCAAGCGGAGCAGGAGCAGCAGCCATGCAGGAACTTGAAACCCAATATGCCGAACTTCAGCGCGGAGACAAACCTACCGTGGAAAAATTCGCATATCAATTGGCATACAACGTGATACCGCATATTGATGTGTTCCTTGACAACGATTACACCAAGGAAGAGATGAAAATGTATCACGAAACAAAAAAAATAATGCATGCACCGGATTTGCAGGTAAGCGCTACTTGTGTGCGAGTACCGGTGATGCGCGCACATAGTGAGTCAGTATGGGTGGAAACAGAATCGCCAATATCTCCGGAACAGGCTCGCGAGGCTTTCACTGCAGCCGAAGGTATTGTTGTGGTGGACAATCCGGCCTCAAAAGAATATCCCATGCCACTTGACATTGCCGGCAAGGATCCTGTATTTGTAGGACGCATACGCAAAGACATAACCTCAGACAACGGTCTTACTTTTTGGGTAGTTGGCGACCAAATCAAGAAAGGCGCGGCACTAAACGCCGTACAGATTGCACAGTACCTTATAGCACACGGCAAAAAATTCTGATTTTCACGACAAGAGATGCTTTTGTCGCTTGCCATCCCTTCAGTTCACCCGCTCATCACCTCGCCGGTAGCGATATTCTTGGTGGTGCTGCTTATCATGTTGTGCGCTCCGTTAGTGCTCAACAGACTTAAAATCCCCCATGTGATAGGTCTGATACTGGCAGGTATCATGGTTGGGCCACACGGCTTCAATCTGCTTGCCCGCGACATGAGCTTTGAAGTGTTTGGCCAAGTGGGAATACTTTATCTAATGTTCCTTGCAGGACTTGAGATAGATATGTATCACCTCAAACGCAACATTGGACGCGGCGCCGTATTCGGGCTATACACATTCTTCATACCATTGATTTTAAGTGCGGCAGGAGCATACTTGTTTCTTGACCTTGATTTGCTCACTTCCACGCTGCTGGCCAGTATGTTTGCCGCGCATACATTACTTGCCTATCCTATCATATCGCGATTAGGATTGAGTAAAAATCCGGCTGTTATAATTGCCATCGCAGGCACTATATTCACCGTTCTCGGCTCGCTCACAGTGCTTGCAGGAGTCGTGGGAGCATGTCACAATGGTGAATTCTCCATACTTGGCACACTAAAACTGCTTGGAATGCTGATTGCATACTGCGCACTTACGGTATACATCTTTCCTCGTATCGCCCGCTGGTTTTTCAAGCGCCATAGTGATGGCGTAATGCAATTCATATTCGTGCTCGCAGTAGTATTCATAGCAGCCCAAAGCGCCGTGGCCATAGGTATTGAAGGAGTATTCGGAGCATTTATTGCCGGGCTTGTGCTCAACCGTTACGTACCGGCACGCTCTCCGCTCATGAGCCGTATAGAGTTTGTTGGCAATGCCATTTTCATACCATATTTCCTTATCGGAGTCGGCATGCTTATTGACATCAGTGTACTGCTAAAAGGATGGACCACCATATATGTAGCCATAGTAATGTCTACTATGGCCATGGGCAGCAAATGGCTCGCCGCTTATGTCACACAGCGCACATACAAACTCAGTTCCCTTGACCGCTCTGTGCTTTATCAACTTACCAATGCACATACCGCTGTGGCTTTAGCTGTGGTCATGATTGGATTCAACATGCATATCTTCGGAGAGGAAATACTCAACGGCACGATCATAATGATACTTGTCACCTGCACTGTGTCCACCATAGGCACATCACGTGCCGCCACCCAGCTCAAAGTGCTTGAGATGAGCGACAGCAATATGGAAAAGGCAGCCAGAAGCGAACGCAACAAACCTGTCAACACCCTCATTGCTGTAGGCAGCCCGCTTACAGCTCCGGAACTTGTGAATTTAGCCGTATTGATGCGCGGTACCGTAAGCAAACGCAGCAACCTTTACGCTCTTCATGTACGTAACGACAATTCTGCATCATCTCGCGCTGTAAGCCGAAACTCACTTGACGTAGCAGAACAGACTGCGGCAAGCGCTGATGTGAAAATCAATCCGCTTGAACGATACGACATGAATTTTGTCACAGGTGTAATAAACACCATTGAAGAAAGGGATGTGACAGATGTTGTAATAGGACTCCACCGCCGCAATGCTTTGATTGACTCGTTTTTCGGAGACAAACTAAATAGACTGCTCCGAACCACAAACAAAATGGTTGTGATTTCACGCTGCTTCATTCCGGTCAACACAATCACACGCATAGTGGTTGCCGTGCCTGACAAGGCTGAATATGAAACAGGTTTTGTTCGTTGGGTCAGTTCATTGGGCAACCTTGCCCGAGAAATTGGTTGCCGCATTATATTCTGCTGTCACCCGACAACCAAACAAGCCATACAGGTTGTGCTCAGTCACGGAAAATATGACATACGCTCCGAGTATCGCCTGATAGAAGCCTGGGATGACTTCATATTACTAAGCAATAAAATCTCATCGGACGATCTGTTTGTTGTTATCAACGCACGACGTACCTCTGTGTCGTTCACATCGGAATTGGACACCTTACCACAATTCCTACAGCGTTATTTCTCAAATAACAATCTATTGGTGATTTATCCTGAGCAGTTTGGTGATGAATCTCCTGTACCTACCATGGCCGAAACCTTGTCTGCCGATGTTTCCGCCACGCCATCTCCATTGTGGCTCAATATGACCAAGCGCTTCAGAACATTGATTTTTGATCGCGAACGCTCTTCACGCCGCCATAAGATTGACCTATAAATCAAGCCTGTGCTTTGTTTTCAACAGCGATAGAACAAACACAAATGATTAACAATTCGTGATTTAAGATAAAACCAATATTGTTTCTACCATGAATCTTTCACATTTCTTTGTTGCAACACTTATACTTTCAAGCTGCTTGACTCTGTCAGCCCGTGACATATTATGGTTTGACACCCCTCCAACAGTGAAGATTGAAAAGCCGTGGCAGATACACGATATGAGCAGAGACTACAGCAATCCCGACACCATATGGGAGCGCCAGTCATTCCCCATAGGCAATGGAGCTTTCGGTGCGTCTATCACAGGAGAAGTGGCTCGTGAAAGAGTGATACTCAACGAAAAATCATTGTGGCGCGGAGGTCCGGCAACCGGTGTTGAACGATACTGGGATATGAACCGCGATGTTGCCCCATCTGTAATAGAAATCACTCGTCAACTGCTACGCCACGGCAATTATCAAACAGCCGACAGTATCATCTCAGCTGAATTCCGAGGTAAAACCGACTACACAGCAGATGTGTTCGGTTCGTTTACCGTACTTGGAGAAGCATATGTCAACACAGGTTTATCGGAGAAAAAGGTCAAGAATTATTGTCGCGAACTAGCTTTGGACAGCGCTTATGTAGCTGTTAGTTTCAATATTGGCAAGAACAAATATAGTCGCACATATTTTGCTTCTTATCCCGACAGCGTGCAGGTGTGGCGTTACACCAGCTCAAAAGCTAAACAAGATCTCACATTCACATTTTCCACTCCACAGCAACTGCAAAACGTGACAGCCGAAAATGGCGGACTACTATGGCAAGGCAAACTTGAAAACAACGGCATGCGCTGGGCCTTACGAGTCATGGCACGAGCCATTGGTGGAGGCAATGTCTCATCCAATCCTGCCACAGGTGAAATCAAGGTGACAGGAGCCAAAGACGTGGAGTTCATATTGGCCGCAGCCACTGACTATGCCGTCAATTACAATCCTGATTTTTCTGACCCAAATGCATATGTTGGAGCAAATCCCGTTCCGGTTGTGAACAACCGCATAGAAGCCGCTTCGCACCTTTCGTGGCCACAGCTTTACAACAACCATTTCAACGACTTCAACTCCCTGTATAGCAGAGTAGAACTACAACTGAACCCGGAAGATGAAATATGCACACTCTCCACACCGAAACGGCTGGCTCTTTACCGCAACGGCAACTCAGATGTGAATCTGGAGCAAACATATTTCAATTTCGGCCGTTACCTGCTTATAGCCTCATCGCGTCCCGGCTCGTTACCGGCCAACCTGCAAGGATTGTGGCACAACAATGTGGACGGACCCTGGCATATGGACTACCACAACAATATTAATCTACAGATGAACTATTGGCCAGCCACATCCACCAACCTGCTTGAATGCATGGAACCATTTGTAGAATATGTGCGTAGCCTCGTAGTACCCGGACGTGTAACGGCGCAAAAATATTACAAGGCTCGCGGGTGGACAGCCGAGGTAAGCACAAATGTATTCGGCTTCACAGCGCCGCTGTCATCGCCGGACATGTCATGGAACTATAACCCAACCGCAGGCCCTTGGCTCGCTGCTCAAGTTTGGGACTACTATGATTTCTCACGCAACAAAGATTGGTTGCGTGAAAAAGGGTACCCACTAATCAAAGAAAGTGCCGATTTTGCCGTAGATCTGTTATGTAAGGACGGAGACGGATACTATGTCTCGGCTCCTTCTTATTCGCCGGAGCACGGCACCGCCGATATGGGCACCACCTATGCAAATGCCGTAACACGCGAAATTCTTAATGCAGCCATATCTGCAGCCAAGACACTTGACACCGACTCGAACAAAATTGAAGAATGGCAAAGTTACCTAAAACGTATGATGCCATATCAGATTGGACACTTGGGACAACTGCAAGAGTGGAGTCGCGACATTGACGATCCTAACGACAAACATCGCCATACCAACCATCTGTTCGGTTTGCATCCCGGATCCTCACTGGATGTAAAGAGAATGCCCGCGTTGGCCAATGCAGCCAAACGCACCCTTGACCAACGCGGAGACGAGGCCACAGGGTGGTCCATGGGATGGAAACTGAACCATTGGGCACGCCTTCTTGACGGCAACCATGCCCACACACTCCTACGCAATCTCCTTAGCCAAGGCACAGCCACAAATATGTGGGACATGCACCCGCCATTTCAAATAGACGGCAACTTCGGTGGCACTGCAGGTATCGCCGAAATGCTGCTCCAAAGCCACAACAGCCGTATAATGCTACTCCCAGCCCTTCCCGATGAATGGATTGACGGAAATGTATCGGGACTGCGTGCCCGCGGAGGTTTTGAGGTAAGCATCAATTGGCATGACGGCACATTAATCAATGCCGAAATCCGCTCACTCAAAGGAGAACCGTGCCATGTAGTTTACGGTGGGTTGGAAACAACTTTCGCTACTGTAGCCGGCAACACTTATACCATCACTCCACAAAATGGTTCGCTGACAGTTAAATGAGCCGCCTCTTACTATACAATCCTGAAAACGATCTGGCTCTCGCGTCAAACGCCTTAAGCTATACACCAACCATGGCGGCCAAAGCCATGCGACAAAGTGGCGTACTGTTACCTCTATGGTGGAGCGAAGCTGACGATGAGGTTATCGTGCCAACAGACCTGATACCTCAGGCAGAATCCATGTGCCAAAAATGGAATCTACTTGGGAAACCTGTCTCTGTCACAACCGCTGATTGCGCTATGCCATGGGGATGGAGCAGGTCTACAAAGCGCGAACTGCAATCTCTCGGTATCAAAAATCTGCCAACAGACGAGCAAGTGCAAACAATTCGCAATCTATCGCACCGTCGCACATCCATAGAACTCCTTGAAATGCTTGGCACAGATGAAAATATGCTACCAAAAGAGCATCACAATATTGACGATGCACTTTGTGCCATTGACAATATGGGTGATACCGTTCTGAAGATGCCGTGGAGCGGAAGCGGAAGAGGTGTATTTCACTCCAACCATATTTCACGCACCATGCTTGAAAAAACGGTTCAAGACGTGATCAATCGCCAAGGAAGCATTATTCTTGAACATGAATTACGCAAAAAACGTGACTTTGCCACTCTATATTACTCCGATGGCAAAAGCGTGACTTATCGTGGGCTATCACTGTTCATCACCGACAACCATGGGCATTATCAAGGCAACCACCTCATGCCACAACCACTGCTCACAGAGAATCTTGGCGTAGATATAACAGAACTTGCCGAACGCGTGGCCAAGCATCTTACATCAATAATAGCCCCTCACTATCAAGGATGGCTCGGTGTGGACATGATGCTTTACTACGACCATAACGGCAACACAGCCATTTGGCCATGCATAGAAATCAATCTCCGCCTAACCATGGGGGTATTGGCTCTGTATTGCGCCAAACATATAAACACTACAGGAAAACTGTTAGTAACCAAACAACCGGTCAGCACGGAATGTATCAATCTTTCACCGGCTTCAAGTCCTATACATTATGTGATTATTATTGACAAATGAATCACACCTTTTGTGCCAGAAGTTGATAGAGGCGATGTGTAGGCAACCCCATTACATTGTAAAACGATCCTTGAATAGAGCTGATACCTATGCACCCTATCCATTCCTGAATACCGTAGGCTCCAGCCTTGTCCATTGGACGGTAACGCTCAACATAATAATCAATCTCCGAATCCGTCAACGATGCAAAGGTCACTTGCGTAGACACACTGATAGTGCTTATTTCTCTCAAATCAGCACATACACTCACACCGGTCACCACTTGATGTGTACTACCCGACAGCATACGAAGCATTTTGACTGCATCCTCTTTTGACACAGGCTTGCCAAGCACCCTGCCTTGCGCTATCACAACAGTATCGGCAGTTATAACCAATTGACCGGACTGCATCAAGTTATCGCGATAATGACGAGCTTTGAGTTCTGACAGATACGGAGCCACATCTTCCGGAGCCAAGTGTTCAGGATATGTTTCATCCACATCCACACTGCGCACATCAAATTCCACACCCATCATTGCAAGCAACTCGCGTCTGCGAGGCGAACCGCTCGCCAACACCACGGAATATTTTTTAAGATTTTCCAAAGGATTTTCCATCACCATCCAAAAGCTTTTTCATCAAGCACCCACAAACCCTTGGCACGCAGTATCTGCTCCAACAAATCGCGAGCTACCCCATAACCACCATTGACCGGACTTATATAGTTGGCAATCTGCCTTATGTCCCAAGCAGCATCAGCAGGAGCCACTCGCAGACCCACCATGCGCATCGGTTCAAAATCAGGCACATCATCACCCACATAAGCCACGTTCTCAGCTTCAAGACCTTGCTTTCTCATCCACTCTTCCAGCACAGGAGCCTTGTGCCCTGCTCCTGTGAATATATCCGTGATACCAAGCGCGCCATAACGAATGCGCACCGCTTCAGTAGCCGCGCCTGTTATTATGGCGAGCTTAAGACCACACTTCACCGCCAGCTGCAAAGCATAACCGTCCTTGATATTGGCCATACGGCGCGGAACTCCATCACTGCCCATAGGGATAGTTGACGGCGACAAAACTCCGTCTACATCAAACACTACGGCCTTTATCAGCTTCAAATCATAGTTTATCGAGCTCATACTGATTCATTATTCGTTGTGACAAATAATCATACAAAGCAGCATCTGCCGATGACAACATACCTTTATGACGCTCCATCACCGCAGTGTCTCCACGACGCGCCGGACCGGTCTGCGCCAATTTGGGAGCCACAGTCATAGCCTTGCGCAATGTCTCTTTAAGCAACGGTTCCAAATATGTGATGTCAAGTCCCGGATGAACCTTCAAAATATCATCGGCCACAGCCCAAAGATGGTTTGTGAAGTTACATGCAAAAACGGCCGCGCAATGTAGTCGGCCACGTAACGCACTGTCGGCATACTCCACACTCTTGGTCACCGTCTCGGCCAATTCTCGGATAAGCCCCGAAGTACGACTGTTGCTACCCTCCACAAACAATGGCACACAATCCATGCTCACATCCACACCTTTGGAGAATGTTTGCAACGGATACAACACACCATAGTTTGGTGACAATGAAGCAAGAGCCTCAGCCGGCACACCGCCCGAAGTATGCATCCATACCGAATCATTATGTGGAAATTGCTTTACGATAGTTGGTATGGCATCATCTTTCACAGACACCAAATAAACATCTGCCTCAACAGTCACCTGATCAATAGAGTCAACAGCCCTGGCACAAAGCAATCTACCAGCCAAAAATGCTGCATGGTCAATATTGGGGCTATACACCTGATGCCATTCAACCTTGCCGCCACGTTCCAATGCCGGTGCAAGAGCAGAAGCAACCGCCCCGCTACCAATCAACACACCGCGCAACGGAGTGTTTACTCTTGATGCTGTTGTGGGTTCCATGAGCCGATATGAACCTTTTCCCAAAGTAATTTGTCAGGATTTGCCGGTTTACGCTCCTCATCTTTATGTCCGAAAGTCACGATACACAACACCGACATAGTTTCGGGAATACCCAATAGCTGCTGAACATATTCCTCGCTCGGAATACCATCGGCCGTAAATCGTCCACGCACCTGAATCCAACATGATCCAAGCCCCAAATCAGCAGCCTGCAGTTGCATGAAAGCTGCTGCGATAGAACAATCTTCAACCCAAGGGTCGGTAGCTGTGCTGTCTCCGCACACCACCACTGCCATAGAACAACCTTTTACAGGAAGTGCCCCAGCCGGTTTGCATTCAGCAAGACGCTGCAACATTGACGGTTCATCCACAGCCACAAACTGCCAGGCACGAGAATTCTTGGATGTTGGCGACAACAATGCCGCTTCAAATATAAGTTTCACATCGTCAGCGTTCAAAGGCTCAGATGTGTAACGACGAATGGAGCGACGCTCCAACAACAATTGATGCAAATCAGTCATATATTATTTACAATACACCCACGCGTCAGGATGACGGCGGACAAAATCAGGATTGTTATCCTTATAGCTTGCAGCCTCTTCTGTGGTACGTCCGGCAGACACATATACACGATAACGACCGTTACGCTCTAAAATTTTGAGCCCGCTCTCCCCGCTTTGTGCAATATATTTTTCAGCACCGCGACGAGTTTCACAAGAAGCTATCACCAAAAAGCATCTTGGCTCTGACACCACTTTGGGTTTCACGGCAAGACTTGTGCTATCTGCAACAGAAGGGAGACAGAATGTAAGAGTGCTGTCTATAGGAGATGTCAACTCACGAACCAAAGTCTGCGCAGACTTTGGCGCTGAAATTTTTGGTGTCACAACCGAAGCAAAATCCATATTGGAATCGTCCACAAGCACCGGAGTGCTCAACAGTGTACCCATGCCAAGCAACGCGACTATAGATGCTGCTACTTTTCCTAACGCAAGAATACGTGAAGCATATGGTATATGCAACTCTTTTTGCTCCTCTTCCGGTTCGTCAACTCCAACAACTTGAACACCGACAGTGGGCAATCCGATATATGCAGTAGACACTATAGGTGCATCTCTATCAGGTTCAAACACAATGGCTCCATTATTGGATTTCAGGAACTGCCCGATTCGTGGCATCACAAGTTCTCCCAGCACATCCACACGATGGAAATAGATACTTACCTCGTTTGCAATCAAGGCAACAGCGGCATCATAGCTAATTCCTTCTCTGCGCGCTATTCCTGAAGCCAACAGACCATCGTTATGCGCCACGTCAGAATTGAACGCAAGCACACGAGTTGGGGGCAACAGCTTTGAGCCATCAGCCGACAAACGCGCACCAACGTACTGCGACACAAACGCACCCCAACCTGGCACTATCACACACTCGTGGCACGTAAGAAGGTATCTTATATGTTCGGTTACTGAAATCACGGTTACAAATTTACTGATTTTTTAATTAACGCCGATACTGCTGTAACAAGTTTTTTTAACTCTACAAAAACAAATCGGCAAGTTTCTCCGAGCTGATCATACTGATTATCAACAACCCGTCAGGTGTGTAATTTGGAGCGGGCAGCGCAAACAAATCTGCCAAAAGCTGCTCACGCTCAGATGCGCTCAATGGCGTACCTGTTCTTACAGCCTCGGCTCGCGCCATACTCAATGCCACCCTGCTGTGCAATGCCTCAGCCGAAGCATCTCCCCCATGCTCTGCCGCTTCAAGCATCTGCACAACTGTTTCCACCGGATTGGCATGGCTCAACACCGACGGCACACTGCTTATACTCCAGTCGTTATCTCCCAGCGGAGTGAGATCAAACCCTATAGAGGCAAGATCCGACACCAGATCCACCAACAATGCGTTTTGCGAAGCAGTGAGGCGAAGCACCTCCGGAAAAAGCAGGTTCTGTCCCACAAAACCGTTATTCTGCCACAATTCCATATAACGCTCGTACAACACTTTGACATGAGCACGATGCTGCTCCACCACCATAACACCACTCTTGGCAGGAGTAAGTATGTAACGGTTCTTAACCTGTATACCGGCTCCATCTCCTGGCTGATATAACGGCTGAGAAGAATCCATCTCCGGAAGAGACACATAAGGTTCATCTCCGTTCACAAAATCATTAAGCGCACTACCCCTGATGCCTTCTGTCGCAGAATCTGGCATATCGGAAACAACCGACTCTCCGCGTCGCGAAGTAAAATCGGCATACATTTTTTCCCAATCCGGAAGCGACGAGGCTACCCTTCCGACATTTGAGATACCCGACGATGCTTGTCGCGCAGGTTCAAGGTCATCATCTACCGGCATGTCAAACGGATTATAAGCCGAGTCCAGCTCAATATTGACCGTTGCTTGTGCGGTAGGGTCAAAAACAGGAATCTCAGGAGCATCGTCCACATCAAAGTCTATTCCAGGCATAGCATTATAACGCCCCAGCGCCTCTTTTACCGCAGCAATAATTATCTGCCATATGGCAGCTTCATTCTCAAATTTTATTTCATTTTTGGTCGGATGGATGTTAACATCAATTGTGTCAGGGTCAACGGTAAAATAAAGAAAATAATTGGGCTGTTCATCGCTCTTCACAAGCGCTTCGTAACATTGCATCACAGCCTTGTGAAAATAAGGATGACGCATATGGCGTCCGTTGACAAACAGATATTGCAATACATTTCGTTTCCTTGCATGCTCAGGCAATCCCACAAACCCATCTATGCGCACTATTGACGTATCAGTATTGACCGGCAACAACTGACGATCCAAAGAATGACCAAAAAGATCCACAATGCGCTGCTTTAACGCTCCACCACGCATTTTATGGAGTACCGAATCATTATGCACCAAAGAAAAATCTATGGTATGATTCACCAATGCCAATCGTTCGAATTCACGTAAGATATTACTTAGTTCCACCGAATCCTTTTTGAGGAATTTACGACGTGCCGGAACATTGAAAAAAAGGTTCTTCACCATCATATTGGTTCCAGGTGCACAAGCTTCGGGCTGCTGACTCTCAACCTTGCTTCCGTTAACAATCAAACGAGTGCCAATATCCGAATCTTTTTGCATAGTGCGCAAATCCACCTGAGCTACCGCCGCAATGGATGCCAATGCCTCACCACGAAACCCCATGGTATGAAGCGAGAACAGATCGGCGGCACTCTGAATCTTGGAAGTTGCATGACGCTCAAAAGCCATACGCGCATCAGTATCGCTCATCCCCTTGCCATTGTCTACCACTTGCACAAGTGTGCGTCCGGCATCACGAATTATAATCTGAATATCGGTTGCCCCGGCATCAACAGCATTCTCCACCAGTTCTTTCACTACCGAAGCTGGTCGCTGAATAACCTCGCCGGCAGCAATTTGATTGGCCACAGAATCAGGAAGAAGTCTTATAATGTCGCTCATAGGAGATAGGTTTGAGTTTAGCAGTGCAAAATTACCACCGGTACCCAATTACAGCAAATCCTTTTATCCACAACACCGACAACGGTTGTCAACAATATGTCAATAACCTGTTGATAACTTTACAACACACCTGATAACCAACCACATCAATACGCTTTAATCGGCATTTCAAACCTTATACCAACTACTTTTTTTGAGTATTTTGTAGACAAACAGGAACAATCTCGTTAGTGTCCACATACCAAACAAAAGCACGAAGATTGGCATATCCCATCTTGGCAAAAAGGCGCATATAGTTACGGAGCTGACGGGCATGAGCCGCAGGCCGCTCAGCCCCAAACTTATAATCCACAATATCTATATATCCATCTGCGGTCCACACCACACGGTCGGGGCGATAGTGGTCACCGGACGCAGTAGTTATCGACCGCTCGCACAACACTTTCTTATATCCCGAAAACCATCGTTTAGTATCAGTATGGCTCACACGATCCATAAGCAACGATTCCAATTGCGAAGCCTCTTCACGAGATATGATATGACGACGCACAGCTCTCTCCACTGCCGCATGCACCGTAGATACATCCTTGACCATAGCAAGCAGATTGTGCAAAGCTGTGCCTCGCATAATGGCCTCTGCTCGTTCAGGATCAAAATCCACTTGAGTCTGATTCCACACCGCTGATCCGTCCTGCACCTCATACGGCAACATATTGACAGAGTCATGCGGATCAAGAGCCGTGTTCTGCTCTGCTTTACGCACCGGCACAGTATCGGGCGTGCCATTTACATAGCCTCCGCTTTCCGCTCCCGAATACTGAGGCAACCGAGATGCCATATCCTCCAACAACGATCCGACGGAGCCACTTTTTCCGGCTCTATAAGAAGCGATGAGCTCTTGGCCAGCACGAGTGAACGCCACATAAAGCACATTAAGCTCATCCAAAAGCTGCTCACGGACAATCCTGTCAAACTGAACACCAAAAGCTGTTTTCTCCAATATTCTCCCCGGCACTATCGGAAGCATCGGAGGTATTATTTCAGGATCTATTCCCGGTAACGTCTGCGATTCAAACCATTGATGACTGCGGAATTTAAGCACATCATAGTCAAGAAACGGAATATGGGTACACTTGAATTCCAATCCTTTGGCCTTGTGGATTGTCATTACACGAATAGCCATGGAATCCATGGGAGCAGACACCGTGAAACGCGACGAAGACAAATCCCACCACTTCACAAATCCACCAACATCAGGAGTTGACGTGGCACAATAGTCGCAAACTATATCCTGAAAGGCGGATATAAACATATTCTGGTTCTCACGTTCTTGAGGTGAGATACGATGTTGAATGATATACTCAACGAGCGATGGCAGATTAAAACACTCCATACTCGGCAAATCCGACCGGGCATCCCATCTGCAATCGGAGTCCGACAACGCAAGCTCCAAAGCCTGTACTGACGAATTTCCAAGCCCCGAAAAATGATTGAAGCGGTTAAGCATATCCAACAATTCAGCACGAGAATGGAATTTGGCAGGAGTTCTGTCCTCTCTATCATCCTGATTGCGAGAACGCGGGCTGGCAAACGCCCGCAATGTGCTTATAATTATTCTCACAGCAGGAGAACTTGATAGCATCATTGCATCGTCCGATATCACATTGGCTTTGCTAAGTAACGGATACTCGCAGTCAGGCATTCCGGCCGTATGGGCAATCTCCATCAACCGCTCTATCACAGGAGTACCTTCTCTGCGGTTGCGGACAAGCACACACAATTCACTATAGTGATATCCATTGCGCAACTGACGCTCCATTTCATCCGTCATCCGTTTCAATGTGGCCTCTTCAAACTCTTCTGCCGATTTTGCCTCTATCGGCATCACTGACACATAACCGGAATACGGCTTGCCTCTATCCGGTATGCCCTGGCGCACATTGGCGTATATATTGCCCACCCCGACATACGATGACAATACAGCAAACAAGTCATTATTAAATTCCACCACCTGAGGAGCACTGCGCCAATTGGTATTATCATCGGCAGCATTGCCGCTCACTGTGGTACGCCCCGGAAAACAACTCTGCACCTGAGATTGCAACAATGTGGGATCGGAATCTCGAAAACGGTATATACACTGCTTTTCATCACCGATAATCAAACTATCGGAATCATTAGCCATACTTTCATTCAGCAACGGCTTTATATTAAGCCATTGCATACGTGAAGTATCCTGAAATTCATCAATCAGGAAATGCTTAAGCCACAAGCCCACTCGCTCATATACAAACGGAGCATCGCTCTCGCCAATTATCTCATGCAGCAACGAGTTGGTATCCGACAGCAGAATCGTATTGTTTTCCTCTCGGAATTTTTCTATGAAATCATATACCTTGTCAATCAAACCAAGCACAAAAAGACTGTCACGAATCTGCTCAAACAGTTTTATGGTGTCGGCATGCTCCACTATACATCTACATGCATCCGTGATAGCGGCATCAAGATCAGGAGCACCCCCACTCTTGGCAAAATACTTTTTACGCTCAGCGGTATAAGCCTTTTCAATGTTTTCGTACACACTGTAAGGTGTAGACGACAGTTTGGACGCCAACACATCTCGCGGATTCTGAGCATATTTGACAAACGCTTTTTCAAGATTGCTCCCCACCTTTCCCGGTTCGGAAGCATGTACCGCTATGGTACGCAACGCCACGTCACAACCTGTATGGATTTCCTGCAGCATAGAATCTATGCATTCAGTCAACGACGCAGAAAATTTACTCAACCTATGTGGAGTAGAGCGCAGATAATCCATGATTTCATCATAGTGAAGCGCAAATGTATCATTGGATATACCGGTAATAAGTTTAGTGAAGTTTGCGTGCATCTTGCTACTACGGTTAAACAACTTCACATCCTTTCCCAAATGCAACTGCTGCACCAAATATCTTGTAATCCACTGAACCACACGGTCTGCTCCGGGAGCGTCAGGTTCGGAATTAAGCCACGAAAAAAGCTCGTTTACACCAAAATCAATAGCACGGTCATTATCCAGCTCCAGCTCATAATTACCCATCAACTCAGCCTCCCGTGCAAATGTGCGCAGCACAACCTGAAAAAAGGCATCTATGGTGCTGACATTAAAATAGCTGAAATCCATCAGAAGGCTTTTAAGAGCACGTTCACTGGCTCTGCTCACTTGCTCTTCGGTAGCTGAGAAGTCAGCACACAGCCTATCTATATATGGTGACTGCTTTACCCATCCAGGCTCCATATGCGCCAACACTGCAAGTTCATGCAATATACGGCGTTTCATCTCTTCAGTAGCCTTGTTGGTAAATGTTATAGCCAATATAGATCTATGACTCTCGCCTCGTGCAGATGTGTTCAGACGATACCGACCATCAGGCTGCTTGACACCAAGCAACATTTTAATATATTCATAAGCCAAGGTAAATGTTTTACCCGAACCGGCAGAAGCCTTATAGAGATGAAGCATCTATAGAATCAAGATAGTGGCAACGTGACAACAATTATATAATGCGAGCCTTGTATCCCATAGCAGTGAGTCTGTCAAGCACCTCGGCTCTGCGATCTCCTTGAATCAGAATGTCACCACCACGCGCCGACCCACCGGTGCCAAGCGAGGATTTAAGTTTAGACGCAATTTCCAAAAGCTCATCCTGTGAGCAAACCCATCCTGTGACAAGAGTTGCCGTTTTGCCTCCACGTCCTTTGCGCTCAATAAAAATATCCAGTCGGGGTTGCGCCTTATGAGTATTCTCAAGTTCAGAATCAGGCATATCCGGACCCTCAGGCAAATCAGGGTTGGCATCACGAAATGCCTTAAGCTGTTCAGTCCAATCCATTACACTTCAATTAATCAATAATGAGTCAGCCGACAAAGAATCCGCCGGCACAAGTTCATTGACCTCAAAACCCAATGATGTGTCACGAGGCTGAACCAAAGCTCGCAACATCATGGCATATGGCATATGCTCAGGCGACAATGTTGCATAGAACTCAGACGCAGAATCGCTATTAGCCTCATAAGCCATCCGATAACAATTGGCAGCCAGCCCAACATTATCCTCCCTGTCAAGAGAATCAGCCATCTGCATATATATCAGCGACAATCTTGCAAGCTGCTTTGTGTCAAGTTCGGAAAAATGCTCAGAACCGGCCAAATGCCTGACAACACTTTCTGCCGCCTGCATATCTCCGTTGGCAATAGACATTTCCGCTGTGCGCAAATCCTCGTCCACAGACCCCTCTGAAGAGCACGCTGAGAACATAGCGGCAAGAGGCAGAATAAACAAATATAATATATATTTCATAAATCAATCTTTAGTTTGACCACGGCGCAGATACACATATTGTACGCCATCATATTCCAGGGTAAGGTTTGTTCCATTGAAATCCACTACTGATTTTTTCAATGTCAGCGGTATGTTACCCACCAAGGTTGAGTCACCCTCTGTGACAAGACCCGATGGATCAAGCTCCACAATAAGTGAATCATTGAGCACATTCCAAGTTCCGGGCACACTCATTGTAAGCACACCAGGCTTCACTGCCCGAATCACACAACTGCCATTGGCATTAAGCTCCATCAGTGGATCATCCTGCGACACTTCCGGAATAAAATAACAACCCACCATCTCCTTAGCCTCAGACGACAAATGTGAACACCCACTCAATATGGAAGCGAATGTCATCAAAGCAGTAGCAATAATGGAAATGTAAATGGTTTTCATGATAGTTTGAGTTTGAATTCATCAATAAGCATCTTCATATGAGGATGCTCCTCACATAATTTTGCGGTCAGTTCTGCATCATTGAGAGTGCGGCGAGATGGCGCACCTTGATTAATCTCCATCTCCAACACCAAATCATCATTTTGCAGCATATTGCGCATGTATTGCAACAACACAGGCTTGGCATCGTGCATATGCTGAAGCTGTATCTCATTCTCCACAGCCACAAGCAAGGTTGTGGGTCCGAGACGCTTTGGACGCGACGCCCGCATAGTGTTGATCAGAATCACAGCAGTTCGGTTGCTGGCCATGAAAGAATCCCATGCAGAATCCATAGCCTCATCCGAGAATGGCTGCGAACGATGCTGCTGTCCTTGCTGAACCGAAGCCATCGCAGATGCGTCTGCTGACGAATGTAATATACCATGCTTTATTGACACCTTCGGTGTATGAAGCATATGGGCGGTGCGTCCTGCAGCTGAAGCCGGTTTTGGAGGTATTGCATGAGCCACCGGAGCAGTACCGGTTGGCACCACAATGGCAGAAGGAGAGGAAACAGGCTTGGCAGCAATGACAGGAGATGCACTTTCAGGTATGGCGGCGGGAGCTATACGCTTCAACTGCCCCTTCCCGGTGCCGTCGTTATTGCGGGAGGGGCTGAGTGGTTGGCATATCTTGGCGAGTGTCAGCTCAACAAGAAACTGCTTTGACGAAGCGGTACGATAGTTCAAGTCTGCATCATTACACAGACTCATTGCCTGAAACAAAAACTCGGGAGTAACACCTTGTGCACGCTTGCGCATCTCCTCAGCCACATCAGCCGTAACTTCAAGCAACGAGGCTGTTGACTCATTGCGCGCAGCCATCAGATCACGAAAATAAGCGGCAAGTCCGTTCACAAAAAACAGAGAATCAAATCCTTTGTCCCGCACCTCTTTATATATCATCCACGAACCGAGCACATCATTTGCCGTAAAGCAGTCCATTAATCGGTTGTAATATGTGGAATCAAGCACATTTAGATTATCAATAGCAGCCTGGTATGTAAGTTTGCCTCGCGACGACGCTGCCACCTGATCAAATATTGACAAAGCATCACGCATAGCGCCATCAGCCTTTCGCGCTATCACATTAAGAGCCGCAGGTTCGGCTTCTATCCCCTCCTGACCTGCCACGTATGCCAAATGATTCACAATATCCTGAATAGTGATCCGATGAAAGTCGTAAATCTGACATCTTGACAATATGGTGGGTATTATTTTCTGTTTTTCGGTTGTTGCCAGAATAAACACCACATATGCCGGGGGCTCCTCAAGAGTCTTGAGAAATGCGTTGAACGAAGCCTGAGTGAGCATATGCACCTCGTCCACAATAAACACACGGTATCTTCCCTGTGCCGGTGGCACCTGCACCTGCTCAATAAGGTTACGCACATCTTCTATACCGTTATTGGATGCAGCGTCAAGCTCTATTATATTCATTGACGTACCCTCATTGAAGGCACGGCACGAATCACACTCATTGCAAGCCTCACCCTCGGCAGTACGGTGCTCACAGTTTATGGTTTTAGCAAAAATACGAGCACAGGAAGTCTTGCCAACACCTCGCGAACCGCAAAACAGATAGGAGTGGGCAAGCCTTCCGGTATCCACCGCATTGCGCAGTGTGGCCGTAAGAGCAGCCTGCCCCACCACCGACCTAAAGGTTGATGGCCTGTATTTGCGAGCCGATACTATATATTGTTCCATTGGATATAGTAATTTGTAATCTGAATTACAGTATTATTTCAAAATTCATTATGCAGTAGGGATAGTGAATGTAAAGCGGGCGCCACCGCGATATGACTTATCCACATTCACCTCTCCGCCAAGCAACTTGGCAACAAGGCGACATATAGGCAGTCCAAGTCCAACACCCTGACTGTATTTATCGCCCTTATAGAAGCGTTCAAAAATCTTTTCGGCCTCATTTTCACCTATACCGGGACCGGTGTCTGTGACAGTGAATGTTATTAGGGATCTGTCATGGTTGAAATCATATCGCAGGCTCACGATGCCCTCTGATGTGAATTTCACACCGTTGCTCACAAGGTTGATCAAAACCTGCTCCACACGCAAGCTATCCGTGGTGATAGTGGCAGTATCATCCGAATCAGCATTCTCAAACACTACTTTCACTCCGGGTTGAGCATGTTTTTTCTCGGTTTCAACAGCCATTGTACAGAGTTCCTTTGCCGACACCGGCATACGTTTTATTGAAAGCAATCCACTGTCAATAGAGTTAATCGTGAGCACATCATTGATAATGGTCTGAAGCAAATCGGCACTGAGAGTCACGATGCTTGCAAACTTCATCAAATACTCTTTTTTATCCTCAGCCACAGTGTCAACAATCAGCTGCGAATATTCTACGATAGCGGAAAGCGGAGCCTCCACCTCATGACTCATGTTGTTTATAAACTCTGTCTTTAGGTTGTCAGCAGAATTTGCCCTGTCGCGGGCAGCTATAAGATCACGTTGTGTGCGCCGCAAATTTTCACTTTCGCTCGTAAGTCGGTCATTGGTCTCAGACAAATGTCTTGACAGCAGCATAGCCCTGCGATACATCACCACGAGAAAAGCAATGAGAATCAAAAGCAACACAATACTCACCACAGCTACAATAAGGATATTGCGGTGATATGCACTCATAGCTTGAGTTTGGGAAGCCACAAGCTCCGCATTTGCACTTTTGAGCTGATTGACATCATACATGACCTGAAGTTCACGATACCGCTCATGTGAACGCGACTCCACATACTCTTCCAACGAGGACACATATTCCAAGGTGGCATCAAGAAGCACCTTCTTATTGTCTGTAGCCTTGGCTGCGACCATAAGCATTCGCAACAGATGCACAGGATGCTTGGTACGATATGCACGGTTACGCTCCTCAAGCATCAGATCAATAGCCTCATTATATCGTTTTGTGGCCATGAGATAATAAATCTGGGCACGCTGCTTAGAATTAAACTCGGCGGCCACATCCGGATCAAGCTTGGCAAGCCTGACGCACTCAGCATAATATGTTTCAACCTCTTCAGGCGACAACGCCTCATAATTACTCAATATGCGACGATAACTATGATACAGGTTCACATTATAATTGCGGAAACTGCGTCCCTCACGAACAAAACTGTTACGCATTCTCTGGAAATTACGTACCAGTCTTTTGTCAGCCTCTATTGATTTCTGTTTCTCACCAATGTAAGCATATGTGGTAGCCATTTGGATATAATACATATTCTCAATGGCGTCAAGTCGCTTCGGCAACCTGCGTATAAGCCGCCCGAATTCGTCAAGATACGATGTCAGCAACTCACCTTGGCTCATCTGCGCCAAATAAGTACATATGGTGTTGATGCGGTCCAATCTCTCATATAAGTCATCATCGTTAATCTCTTTGTCATTGTCAAGCTCGGCATGTTTCTTTATGATTTCCGTAAGATGACGCTGGCGCTCGTCTTCAGAGGCAACAGCTGCATTAGCCTTGGTTATAAACATCCGCACAAAAAGTTCCGTTGCCCTTTGCTCATCGCTTGGAGGCACACGCAATGTTTCGCGTAACACTATGTTTAGCAGCGAATCATTATCATCGGTCACATTGGCCATTTGACGCAATATGCCGAGTCGGGCCACATTGCTGTTCATACGCGTGGCCATGTTGTATATCTCAAGCCCCTTGTCAAATTGTTGAGACCGAGGTGACAAGTCAAATATATCATACATCATCCTAAGACTGTCCGCAGCCGTCGTGGCTCCGGCGAGACGATGCTGCACACTATCGCTAAGAGCCTTGCGCATATCGCCGGATGGAGGCTCAGGCACAAGCGAACGTCCCGACGCACTTACACCCAACAGACACATCAGACACATAATGATCAGTTTATGCATACTATCAACAGGATGATTCATGATTACTCATAACAATTGCCAAAGATACGAATAAGTGAGAGCATAAGCAAGCATTGGCTTGATTTTGCCAAAGACAACGAATAAGTTTTGAAAACGACAACACACATAGAGTTTGAAAGGCTGGATAAAGTTAGTTAAAAAATCAAGCAATTTTGATTATACAGCCTAAAAAAGGTATATTTGTGGTGTGAATAAATCCATACGCATTACAGGAGTGTGGGTCGCGGTAGTACTGACCGTGGCCACAATAGGCGTTGGATTGTGGATTTGGTTGCGCCCCGCACCCGGATCAGCACCAAAAGTGAGCCATTTTCCGGTTAAAGGTCTTGATTTATCAGCACACAACGGAGATGTGGATTTTGACAAAGTACGCCTTGCCGGCTACGAATTCGTATACCTGAAATCATCAGAAGGAACCGGATTCAAGGACAGCAGATTTGAAAGAAATGCGGCCGCTGCACGCAAAGCCGGACTAAAAGTCGGAGCTTACCACTTCTTTCGTTTTGACTCACCGGCCTACATGCAGGCTTTAAATCTGATTCACACCGTGAGAATGCAACAGTTGGACTTGCCATTAGTCATAGATATTGAGCAATGGACCAACCCCACCGGTCATTCTGCCGACAGCGTTTTACACCATGCCGCCCAAATGGCCAAATTCCTTGAAGGACAAGGCCACAAAGTAATGTTCTACACCAACAAGCGAGGTCAAGCCAGATGGGTTAGACGAGAACTTAAAAAATACCCACTATGGCTTTGCTCTCTGACAAACCTTGACAACCCTGAAGTATGTGCCATATGGCAACACAGCCACACAGGCAAAGTGGACGGGATAAAAGGCAATGTTGACCTCAACGTATTTTGCGGTACACGCGACCAATGGTCCTTCTGGCTACAACAGCAAAAACAACAGCAATAAACAACTATTTCCAGCGTTATAAAAAAGTACCACAGCACTTTTATGACCAAAAATATACGTATCATATTCACTGCTATATCAGCACTGCTTGTCACTGTTTGCCCAATGGCAACACAAGCTTTTGACATTGACACTTACACCACCGAATCGGCATTGTCTTCTGGACGATGGATCAAAGTGAGCGTAAGCTCTACCGGCATACACTTCATACCTGCATCATCACTCAAATCGTGGGGATTTTCTGACATAGACGCAGTAGCCGTATATGGCTACGGAGGTGAACGCATCCCCGATCTGCTCAACAACAAAACATACATTGACGACTTACCCAAGGTACAGGCAATCACCACATCCGATGGCATATATTTCTACGCCAAAGGACCGGTAAAATGGACTCGCAGCTCCGACAATCGCTTCACCCACTCGCTAAATCCGTTCAGTACCGTAGGATATTATTTTTTATCCGACAGCGGCAGTCCCGAAAAACGGCCTATAGAACTTGAAGGCGAAGCTATTGAAAACACCACAGCCGCAACCACCTACACCGCCAAACTACATCACGAACAAGACCAAGTGTACCTGAGCAAATCGGGACACATGATGTTTGGAGAAGAGTTCCGTTACACTCCTTCACGCACCTTTGATTTCACTTTAACATCAAAAACAGACGACTCCAAAGTGTGGATGAACCTTTCATTCGCTGCCAAAAGTTCATCTGCCGGACACCTGGATCTCACCGCCAACGGAACAGACATAAACGGTTCAAACCGCATCAATATAGGAGCCACTTCCGGCAAAAACTCAGCATCACGTATCGCAGCCCGAAGAGAATTTTCATTTGATGGAACCAATCTGCAACTTGGCATAAAATACAGCAATTCAGGTGTAGTCAGCGCAGCCCACCTTGATGCCATTGACATCAATTACAAAGCTAAACTGGAGATGATTGGCAATCAAACCCATTTTTCACTCAACTCCACTTCTGCAAAACTTGCCAATGCCGATGCAAATGTGAAAATTTGGGACGTGACAGACCCTCTTGACATTGTGGAAATGAACACCATTGCCACTAATGACGGTTCTCTTGCATGGAAAAACCATTACACCGGATGGCGCAACTATATAGCATGGTCTCAATCCGGCTCTTTTCCACAACCCTCATATGTGTGCTCCGTACCAAATCAAAACCTGCATGGTATAACAGACACCCCGGACATGCTGATTCTAACCGCTCCCATTCTGGCAAGCCAAGCCGAACGAATAGCCGACATGCATCGCAACGGCCCGTTTAAACTCAAGGTACTTGTGGTAGACCACAATCTTGTGTTTGACGAATTCACATCCGGCATGCGCGATGTCAACGCCTACCGCCGTTTTGCAAAAATGCTCTACGACAGAGGAAAGGCATCAGGACAACCGCTACGCTATCTCCTGCTTATGGGACGCGCCACATTTGACAACCGTGGCCTTGACACAGAAATGCAAAACCTTAATTATCCGTCTATGCCCACTTGGCAAACCGAAGACGGCATGTATGAGAGCCTCACTTTCTGCTCCGACGACATAATGGCTTTTTTGGAAGACGGCTCCGGAGACAATCCGGCCGGCGACTATTATTCAATAGCCATAGGGCGCATCCCGGCCCGCAATGCTCAAGAAGCATCCAACTATGTGGACAAAATGATTTATTATCAAAACAGTTCCGAACGCGATCTTTGGCGAAACAAAGTAATGCTCGTTGCCGACAATGGCAATCTGGGAGTACATATGGAGCAGTCCGAATGGTTCCAAAGCGCAGCCTTGGCCTCCACAAACGATGGAAAAAACCTGTTTTTTGACAAAGTGTACATTGATGCATTTCCTTTGGTAGGAGGTGTGTGTCAGGATGCTCGTAAACGCCAGTTCCGCCTATTGGACAACGGTGTGATGTGGTGGGCCTACGTAGGACACGGAGCACCGGAGCGACTGTCAAGCGAAGGCATACTGTCATACACTGACATAAACAATATGTATCAGAGTAAATATCCTGTGATATATGCTGCCACTTGCTCTTTCCAAAGCTGGGACGGCCCGGCTCAAAGTGGTGCGGAGATCATGGCTTTCACTCCCCGCGGAGGAGTGATCGCATCCATATCTGCCACACGTTCGGCTTTGATTACCGAGAACGGACGTTTGACACGCGCTATGGGGCAACAGATAATGCGTCGCGACGACTCTGGCCTGATGCTACCATTAGGCGAAATTCTTCGTGGTGCCAAAAACATAATACGCTCCACATCCGGAGGTTCCGACAACCGAACTCGCTATGCCCTCCTCGGAGACCCAGCCATGAGACTTATCATGCCCAGCAACCGTGTGATTCTTGAAACCATCAACGGAGAAACAGTCAACACACAAAACCAAGTAACAATAATGGCTCGTCAAACCATTACCGCACGAGGATATGTGGCTGACCACACCGGATCAAGAATAACTGATTTTAACGGCTCTCTGATGCTTAATGTATACGATGCCGAATACTCCACCACATCCACAGGTGTGTTTGCCGATGACACAGAAGGTAAACCCGTGACTTTTGACGAACAAGGCTCCATGCTGTACGCCGGACGCACCAATGTTACAAACGGCGAATGGGAAATAACATTTACCATGCCATCGGAAGTTACCCACAACTTCCGACCGGCGGCCATGAATCTATATGCCACGACCGAGGATAAAAGCAAAGACGCCATTGGTTGCAACCGTGACTTTTTTGTGTACGGATTTGACACCTCCGCCGCCCCGGACGATTTAGCCCCGATTGTGGAATATGCATATCTCAATCATCCTTCTTTCTACAATGGAGCCACAGTCAACGAAGAACCCATGTTCATGGCCAAAGTCAGCGACGATATCGGCATTAATTTGTCATCAGCAGGAGTTGGACACCAAATGACACTCAAACTGGACGACAGCCGCTCATATTCCGATGTATCACTCTACTACACACCGTCATCCGACGGCTCTGCATCCGGCACCATAAACTACCCGCTGCCGACATTGTCAAACGGCAACCATACACTCACACTGCGGGTATGGGACACCTCCGGCAACAGCACATCACATACCCTTGACTTCTTTGTGAAAGAAGGTGCAAGACCACAGCTGTTTGATATTTACACCGATGCCAACCCTGCTGTCACTGCAGCCAACTTCTATATCTCTCACGATCGTCCTGATGCGCTGGCCTCAGTCACACTTACCATCTACGATATGATGGGACGCATGATATGGAGCGCATCCGACTCCAATCGCAGCAATCTATCCTCAACATCACCTATCACATGGAACCTCACAGACTTAGGTGGAAACCGCGTGCCACGAGGCATATACTTGTATCGTGCAACTGTGACAATAGACGGAGAAGAGATTACATCCGAAGCCAAGCGCATTGCCGTGACCGGAAGATAACATAAAACATATACAGCATCCCCATTATACAAGAATGAGCCGACTACGTTATTTGATAGCCGGCTCGGCTCATTTTTTTTTGGAAACAAAGATTTTGTCACCCAAAAAAAGATTTGTAACTTTGCCTCCGTAAACACCGCATGGAAAGATGCCGGAGCGGTCGAACGGGACGGTCTCGAAAACCGTTGTACCCTTACGGGTACCCAGGGTTCGAATCCCTGTCT
>CAMWXV010000004.1 GCA_947178305.1 uncultured Porphyromonadaceae bacterium
CCGCGCCATATGTTTATAACAGACATTTTTTTCCCTTTGATATACACGCTTCACCCGTTCGGTTATCCCTCCCGTGTCACGCTTGTAGAGCTAAGCGATATAAACAATCCGCTTTTGCGAGAACTGTCGGAAGAGTGTCCGGGTACATTCCAGCACTCAATGGCTGTGAGTAATCTTGCTTCCGTGGCCGCTCATCGCATAGGTGCCAATGTGCAGCTTGTACGTACCGGTGCGCTTTATCATGATATCGGAAAGATTTCCAATCCTGCTTTCTTTACAGAGAATCAACATGGAGTCAATCCTCATGACGCTCTTGATCCGGTGCAGAGTGCCCGTATAGTCATAAGTCATGTCACAGAAGGTGGCAAGCGGGCGGACAAGGCCAAACTTCCACAAAGGATACGTGACTTTATTACAGAGCATCATGGCAGAGGTACGGCAAGATATTTCTATGCAACTTATTGTAACGCTCATCCCAATGAGCCGGTGGATGAGTCATTGTTCAGTTATCCAGGGCCAAATCCTCGTTCGCGTGAAACATCTATTCTTATGATGGCGGATGCGGTGGAGGCTGCTTCGCGCTCGCTGTCCGACCACACTCCTGAGTCAATTTCCAAGCTCGTAAACAAAATAATTGACACTCAGATTGCGGAAGGTCTTCATAATGATTCCACGTTGTCATTCCGTGATGTGAAGGAGATCAAGGAGGTGTTTATATCTCGTCTCCGCACAATGTACCATGCGCGTATTTCTTATCCTGAAGCGGTGAAATCCGGTGCGGATACTGCCAAATAATGTTAACCGGGTACCAATCGACTTACACTTTGTGTTATAAATACATATGAGTATTACATTGACAATAATTGGTGTGCTGATGCTTGCTGCCGGCGTTGTACTCGCGTTTATACCTAAGACGTGGAGCGCGCCTGTGGCGTGGCTCGGATTATGTTTGCTTTGGTTTTCCGGCTCTATTGCAGTTACATGGAGTGTGTTGCTGTTTTGGGGGATAGCATCGGCTATAACATTGGCTATCAATTTCCTGTTGCCGAAAATTGTGGCCAATAGCAACTTGGGTGTGGGATATATTGTGGGTGCGTCTCTTGCCGGTACTCTGGTTGGTATGCTTGTGAGTAATGCCGGTATGATTGTCGGATCGGCATTGGGTGCATTCTGTGGAGCTTTGGCGTTTAGTCGCACACCCAAAGGTGGTGCCATGAAGTTTCCGTCGCAACGGTTTTTTAATTATTTGTGTGCCAAGGGACTCGTTGCTGTTGTTACTACTTGTATAGCAGGAGAGGCATTTGTGTTGCTCCATATACTGTCATAAAAACCAATTTTGTTACCAATCATGAAATATATAGTTGCCATAGTGTCATTGATTATCGGAATCTGTTCCGTGACTGCGCAGGTAAAATTCGAGAATGTGAAACGTGAAGCTCCGGATCTTGCTCTTATAAAAAAGCAAATCAATGATCGTACATCACCCTACTATTATCCTCGTTTGATGGATGAGTATCAGCGTAATGATACGTTGATGAAGATTGACAAATTCAGACACCTGTATCTTGGATATATGTTTCAGGAGGATTATAATCCGTATCGCCCTTCTGTAATAGAGTCAAACATTGATCAGCAATCTTTGGACAAAGGGGAGTTGTCTCGTCAGGAGTGTGATTCGGTGATCAGTCAGGCGCAACTGGAATTGCAAAACAAGCCGTTTGACCTTGTGCAGATGAGTAATCTAATCAAGGCACTGAAGCTAAAAGGTAAAACCAATTTGGCTAAAATATGGCAGTATAAACTTGATTATATATTAATGGCCATAGTGTCTACCGGAACTGGCGCTGATGAAGAGAATGCGTGGTATGTAATAGAACCGCAACATGAATATATGCTTCTTAACGCTATGGGCTATATCGTTACCAATCATATTTTTTATGAGCCGTATTATGAGTTTCTGGTGGTTGGTACACCTCAGAAACCTAAAACCGGAGGTTTTTATTTCAACATACATACAGTTCTTCAAGAATATTACCGCAAGTATCCCGAAGAGTTGTAGTTTGACATAATAATAACAGAGGAGGAGCTTTTGGCTCCTCCTCTGTTATTATTATGTTTGCTTGATTACGGACGTTCGTAGCCGTCTTTGATTGCGCGCTCGCTAACGTGCTTGATGCGTTTTGCTGTTTCGGGATGCGAGCTGAACATTTTCTGTATATAGCTGCCGGTGTTGCCACCTTCCATTGACTGAAGTTTTTCAAAGGCTTTGGCCATGCCCCATGGGTTTCTGCCGTTCTGAACAAGGAAGTCGTAGCCGCTGTCGTCAGCCTGAATCTCTTGTTTCTGAGAATATTTGGCGTTTACCAATCCTTCGGTCAATGTGCCGAGTTGGCTGTCGGTAAGTTTTGCCACAGTACCGCCTGCACTTGACAAGGCATCTTTCATGGCGCCTGTCATGAGTTGTGTTTTAAAAGCATTTTTGCTATGATGCAGAGTGACATGACCTATCTCGTGGCCAATCACACCCATCAGTTCGTCATCGTCCATAATATCCATAAGAGAAGAGAACACACGGACACTGCCATCAGGGCATGCAAATGCGTTTACATCAATCACTTTGTAAACCTTGAAGTTCAAAGGTATTTTGCCTGCATGGGTGATGCCTTGAGTGAGGCGGCGCAAGCGCACTGTGTAGGGGTCGTTTTCGTCGGCAACAGGATTGTTATTGTCCATCCATTCTACCGATTCCTTGACGTATTCAGCCATTTTTTCATCGGTGAGTGTCAGAGCCTGACCTGCTTTTTGGGCAGCACCAATTGCTTTTTTTAAGTTGAATTGGGCGTTGGCTTGAGGCGCCATGCATACTAAGGCCATTATGGCCAATGCTTTAACAAATAAATGTTTCATAATTATATGATGTTATTATTGGTTTCCATCTCGCAAATTTAATAATAATTGGGCACAAACCAATATTAAAATATTCTTAGTGCATATTGATGGTAAATGTGGTCAGTTTTGTGTTTGGATCTGTTGACAGGCTGAATGTGGCTTTGTGCGCCCTCAGTATGTCAGCTACAAGCATGAGTCCAAGACCTCTGTCTGGTCGTTTGGTGGAGAAGAAGGGTGTGAAGAGTTGCTCCGCTGCTTTGGCTGATATTCCGGCTCCGTTGTCGGTGATTTCAAGTCCGTGAGAGTTCACGGTTATGTCTATTGCTCCGTCCGGACGGTCAGCTATGCTTTCTATTGAATTTTTAACGATGTTTGAAATAACTCGCGGTATCAGCATATCATCTATTTGTTTGATAACCGCTTCTGGATTTGGGTGTATACTCAAAGTTATATTCCGAGGCATCATCGCGCATAGTGTTGGTTGCATTTGCTGTATCATGTAGTTAAGATCCACTGGTTCCGGAACCGGTTCGGGTAGCTTTACGAGCGATGAGTATCCCTTTACGAACTCAGCCAAATTCATGCAGCTTGCACTGCTGCTGTCAATGGTCTGTTCTATGTAGTTTTCGCTGCTGTGTATTGTTTTTAGGGTGTCAAGTACGCTTACCACACTTCCCATGGTGTTGTTCACCTCATGTCCTATGGTACGAACTATTCTGCTGAACATTTGCTTTTCAGCGCGTAATATCTCTTCGGTCATAAGTTCCACGAGTATGAATCGGCGGCGAAATCCTGTGTCCATGAACCATAGTTTGGAGCATCTGAACACCTGGGAGTTGTCGGTACGAATTATGCGTACTTCATCATCATTAAGATTCAGAATCTGAGATTCCAGATTGTCGGACACAATCTGTGTGTATGCTTTGTTCCGGTTGATTATTATATCGTCAAAGTTGCATATCGCTATGCCCATTGGTGATGCTTCTATCAGCATGCTTAGTAGCCGGCTTTGTTCCTGTTGTTTTAGCCGTTCGTTTTTCATGGCGCTCATCAGGCTGTTGAAAAGAGTCACAACCTTGTCGGCATCTCTCTGTCCGGTCAGTCTCAATCGGCTGCTGAAGTCTTGTTCTTGTAGCAGGTACAGTCCGTTTTTTATGGATTTCAAAGGTTTGTGAACAGCCATATAAGCCATGACTGTCAATAGAATACCGGTGACAGATGCCGCTATTGTGTATATCAGCGGTTGTCCGGTTGCGGTTAAGGCCATGATTGATGCTATTACTACCGCTATGAGCCAAAGGTATAGTTTATACATCATTTAAGTCCGTATTTCTCAAGTCGTCGGTATAATGCCTGTCGTGTTATGCCAAGCATACTTGCTGCCGCGCTCAGCTGACCGTCGCATTTACGTAAGGCTTCAGTTATGGCATGTCGTTCCAGCTCTGTAAGTGTAGGGGCGGTCTGTTCGCGTTTGAGGGTCTTGGCGTTTTGTAGGGATTTTATTTTCAGCAGCACATCCGAGTTTTGCCAAGGTTTGGTAATGAAATCGGCTGCACCGTGATTCATCCCTTCTACGGCCAGTGGTATGGTGCCCCAAGCCGAGATGAGCAGTACTTCACATTCCGGTGCCAGCACTTTTATTTTACGTAGTAGTTCCAGCCCTTGGCGTCCGGTGGTGCCGAGAGTGAGATTCATATCCAATATCACAATCTCGGGGTTGTGTGTACGTACCGCAGTTAGGGCTTCGGCTTCCGTTGATGCTGCCATCCAATCCATGCCGGCCTGTTTGAGCATTAATCCCATTGCCATCCTTACGGCATTGTCGTCATCAACTATCAGTATCATGATGCAAATATATGTTTATTTCACCAATCTTTCAATATCCGCGTTAATGTCACTTTGGCTGGCATAGTCATAAAGAGTCAATGACCGTAATTGGTACCAGTAGCTCCAGAATTTGTAGAGTTCGTTGATGTATTGGCGCATGCTTTGGTCTTTGCGGTTTTGAGAGTCGTTGAGGTCAAGGGTGGATATTTCCCCTATCATATATGTCTGCACATTGGTGTCATATCTTTTGCGGGCTATGGTATTGGTTCTTTCGGCTATGGACAACTGGCTCTGTTGGTTGCAAAAGCGCTCCACAAGAATAAACAGCTCTTGATTGAAGTTCATGGACTCCTGACGTAACCGACTCTCTGTAACACGTCTGTTGCTCTCGGCCACTTTCACTTTTCCCCGGCGGCGACCCCAGTCAAGCAATGGTATGGAGAATCCTACTTGCGCCAGTTGATTACCACGCAAGCGTGTATAAGCATCACCTATGTGTGAGTCAGTACCGGTGTATCCTATTTGTAGAAACATGTTTATCTCCCGCAGGTTTCCTTTAGCTTTTGCCACTTCAAAGTCGGCTTCAAGCTGGCGACGGCGCATGTTCTTTGCAAATTTATTGTTTGTCAAGGCTCTGTTCAGGGCATCGGTATAGGAGATTTCCGCTTGGGGCACGTTGCTTGGTAGAACGGTCTGGATTTCTACATCTTCGTCAAGGTCAAGAAATGCTCTGAGTGTAAACATGTTGCTTTTCAGTGTGCTTTCGCAATCGGTGAGCACCGAGCGGGCGTCCAGAAGGTTTATCTCCATTTGCATCAGGTCGTTTTCGCTGATCTGCCCCATTTTACGTTTCTCTTGAGCCACTTTGTAGAGTTTATCTGCTGTGGCAAGGTTCTGTCGTGCAATATCAAGATTTACGCGGCTAAGAATAAGAGAGAAATAATATTCAACAGTGGCACGTGCCACATCCTCTGTGGCGCTAAGGAATGCCGCTTTGGCTTCGCTGTAGCGTACTGGTTCTATTTTGCTCTGCCATTTCATGGTGTTGGTGCCGAAAATCGGTTGGTTGAATGTAAGAGCCACAGGTATGCTCATGAATCTGTTGCCACCATCGGAGCCGTACATCCGCATGAAGTCAAGAGAAGAGTTTAGGCTGATTGTGCCTCCGGTGAGGCGTACCTGCTGTGTGATAGACAATTGCCCTTGGGCTTCCAGATAATTGTTGTTGACAAAGCTGTAGTTGCCCTGCGAGTTCATGTATGGAGTGTACTGATTGGAGTAGCTGGGTGCGGTGGTCTTAAAGTTTATTTCAGGAAGTTGGTCGGCGCGGTAGGTGCGCCATTCCCAATAGGCTGTCTTGAGCTCGTCAAGAGCCACAGCCGCGTTCACGCTTCTGACACGAGCCATGAATATGGCATCATCAAGAGTCAAGGTTAGCTCGCGCGCTGCCACGTTCAGTGACAGCGCCACGAGAAGTATATGTATGAAAAAGCGTTTCATTGGTCTTTCAGTGCTGAAGCCGGGTTGATGTTCATGGCTTTGTGCGCCGGCATCCATATACCGGCTGTAATCATTATGGCCAGTACGGCGGTTGCGCATATCATGGCCAGCCAGGGTATGATACTGCTGATTTTCATTCCCCAGTTGCCGACCTCGTAGTGAATCATGGCAATTTCCAGGCTTATTGATATTAGGGAGGAGATGGCAAGTAATGCGAATCCTTCGCTCAATAATCTTCGGAATATGTCGTTTCGTGTGGCGCCGTTGACCATGCGTACCGCTATCTCGGATGTGCGCTGTTGAATCCTGAACCAAAAAGTTCCCAAGAATCCTAAGAATATGATAAGCAGTAGAAACACTGCGCATACGGTTTGGTTTCTTACCACTGTGTGTATGCTATGATGAGCCTCTTGGCGCATCTGATCCAATGACTTTAGATCGCTCAGGTATACATTGCCGTGTTCAAGATCGCTTGCCTTGGTGCTTTCTATGAACTTCTGCCCCATATCGGGTTTTACTTCTATTATCATCTCATTGCCCCAGTCGTTGGATGAGAGTGGAAAGTATATGACACCGAGGAACAGTTCTTCATAGTCACTGCGGTGAATGCCATAGGCTGTTCCTCCCACTCTGTAGGTGCGTGTGGAGTCTCGGTCCAGAATCACATCTTTGCCGATATAATCTTCCGGATGAGCCTGGTCGTCACGCTCTATATTTGTGTTTGATACTATAATATCGCCTTTTTCTATCATTGCGGCAAGTTGTTCGGTTGTTTCTCCGTTAAAACCTTCAAGTTTGAGCATTCTTACCACTTCCGGGGTGATAAAGCGCCTGTTTCCGAAGTAGGTATAGGTGGAATCAGCTTCGGTGAAAGTGATACCAGAACCTAAAAAATTAAAATTGTAGGGCATGGAATTGGATCCTAACCCGGTTGTTTCTACATAAGGATTGTCACTTAGTTTGCTGCGAATCATGGCAAGGTCAGTGACGTGATTGTGAATACTGTCGGTATATTCTTTGTATGATACGGATTCTTTAGGTATGTACATGACTTCAGCGTGATACAGATTGTCAGTGCTGTATCCGTAATGTTGCATACGGAGTGAAACCAAGTGTACAATCAAGGTGAAGCAGCTCCATGTCACCACTCCCACTATGGCAAGTTCCATAATTATCCATATGTTGCTGCGCCATTCGTTGCGCATTTGTGTCAATAGTTGGCGTTTCATGCTTTTATTGCGTTTACGGGGTTAAGGCGTGAGGCTTGCCATGCCGGCAGCGCTGCGCTTATGATGTTGAGTAGAAAGCATGCTCCGAGAGCGCTTAATGTTATGCGCCAGTTGAGCAGTACACTTAGTGTTGGTGTTGAGACATTGAAGTTGTCCACGGAATCAAACAGTCCGTTGTAGCTTATGGCGAATATCACGCTGAGCAGTAATCCTATTGCACCGCCAGCCACTGTGATTATGAAGTTTTCTGCTATTATGTCGCTCATGATTCTTGAACGAGTGCATCCGAAGGCTCTGCGTATACCTATTTCGCTCATACGGCGGCGCAGTCGGCTGTGAAGCATTGTACTCAGGTTGATAGCGGGTACAAGCAGTAGCAAGGAGTATATGATGAGTCGTTCCCGACGCTCATTTTCAGGGTTGGGGGTGACATTGCTGCCACTTAGCCCTGATGCTATCGTTTCTTGGTCGTATGGGGCTTCGTGATACACGGTTTTTTGTTCAAAGTCAGCCAATTCGGTGTCAAATTCGGCATAGCGCGCTTTCACCTGTCGGCGAATATAGTCAAAGTCCACTCCTTCCTTAACTAAAAGGGCTACTGCAACTTCACCGAACGCGTTTACTCCATTTATATCGGTGTAATTCACCGTATTGTCGTTGGGCCCTGTAGGCAAGAATATATCACCGCTACCTGTGAGTGCAAGTTTGGAGTTGTCTTTTACAACTCCTACTACTGTGTATGGTTCGTGGTTCAACATAAAAGTGTTGCCGGTCTTTTGTTCGCTTCCGAACAGACGGCGAGCTACGCTTTCTGTTATTACTGCCACCGGTCGTTGTGCGTTTGCCTCTTCGGTAGAGTAATAGTGCCCTTCTACAAGTGTGTGGTCAAAAATGTTGAAAAACTCAGCATCACCTTTGCGTACCCCGACTTCAAAAGCATTGTCAGATGTGCCTTTGACGCTTCCTACTGAGGTGCCCAAAGAGATGAAGGATGTATGCTCTATGCCATCAAGGCCATGATACAGTTTTTTTGCGGATCCATAGCTCAGCCCGGCAGAGGCATCACCGCCGTTGGAATTGGTTATGTGCATATATGCGCCTACAAGCAATCTCGGTCTGCAACTTTCGGGAGCGTAAGGCATAATGCTTACCTGCTGCATCATTACAACCACCATTATCAGGAATATGGACAAAGCCGTGCCTACGAATGTGATCCATGTCACCACAGGTTGATGACGCATGTCGTAGTATATTTGCAATATCTTGTTTTTCATGGCGCTATGATATTATTCGTCCGTCAAAGAATCGCACTATGCGGTCTGTTTCCCGTGCCTGGGCTTCATTGTGAGTGACCATCACTATTGTGGTGCCGTCCTCTTTGTTGAGGCGGTGTAATAGCGCCATCACTTCTGCTCCCATTTTGGAGTCAAGATTTCCGGTAGGCTCGTCAGCAAGTATTATGTCGGGAGTTCCCACTATGGCTCGTGCTATGGCCACGCGCTGGCACTGTCCGCCCGACAGCTGAGTGGGAAGGTGCTTGATGCGATGTGACATCTCCAGACGTTTCAGCACTTGTTCCACGCGCTCTTTTCGTTCACGAGCGCTTATGCCGTGTCGGTAAGTCAGCGGCATTTCCACGTTGGCTGCCACATTGAGGCTCTGTATCAAATGAAAACTTTGGAACACGAATCCCAAATGCGTGTTGCGGAAATGTGACAGCCCTTTGTCGCTCATTGAGCTGCAATCGTTTCCAAGCAGATTGACTGTGCCGGTGGTCGGTTTGTCAAGCAGACCTATGATGTTGAGGAGTGTGGATTTGCCACATCCGCTGGGACCCATTATGCTTATGAATTCGCCTTTTTCCACCTCCAGATTCACATTCTCCAAAGCTGTGGTTTCAATCTCTTTGGTGCGGTATACTTTGCTGATACCGTTGAGGGTTATGATAGCCATATTATTTGATTTTTAAAGATTTGTTTGATTTGAATTGCTCCATGTCGTTCACAGCTACGCTGTCACCGGGGTTTAGCCCTGAAATGACTTCCACGTATTCGCGGTTGCTGTCTCCGAGTTTCACTTTTCTCTGCGATAAATGATTACTGCCGTCTTTGACAAACAGCATGTATTCGCCTGCTCCTTTGAAATATCTGCCGTTGGGTATACGGACAACATTGTCTTTGTAGCCGTAGCTTACGTATAACTCCGTGCGCAGTCCGGATCGTAAGCGTGAATTGCATTGGTCGTCAAGTTTCACGCTGAATGAAATAACTCCGCCTTTTGATTGCGGTATGATATTTGTTACCACTCCGCGCATTTCAGTTTTTCCTATACGGGCTTTCACTTCTGAACCTATTCCCACACGGTCGCTGCTACCTTCCGGCACTTCACCGATGATTTTGAAGCGACTCAAGTCACTTACCACCGCTACTTTTTCGCCTGCGGTTACACGGCTGCCTATTTCGGATGAGATGTATGTTACAATGCCTCCGTGTGGAGCGGGGATGCGTCCTTGCTGCAATGTACTTGCCATAAGGCCGAGATCCTGCTCCATGCTGCTTACATTTAAAGCCTGAACCTTTTCTGCTGCAGTGTTGCGTAGTTTTTCGTTTGACAGTCGTTCGCGGAGCTGCCTAAGTTCAAGTATGCCTGTTTTGTATGCGGTTTCGGCCTGACGCACTCTGTTGCCGGTGCCTGAACCAAGGCTGTCAAGTCTTTTTTCGTTTTCAACTTCCACTCTCATCCTGTCTACTTGCATCTGTTTTACCTCTATCTGCATGGCCAGCTCGTTGAGCTGAGTGCGGTTGTTGATTTGTGTTTGCCGGAGTTCCTGCTGTCGTATATCGCGTTCGTTCATGAGTTTGCGATAATTGGTTTCGGCAGATTCCAGATCCAGTTGCAGCAGGGGTGTTCCCTCTGTAACAGTGTCACCGGCCTGTACGTAAACTTTCAGAATACGTGAATCCACTGGCGAATTGATAATCTCTTCATAGGCCGGTACCACTCGGCCGGAGGCGTTTACGGTGGTTTCCAATGATCCTTGTTCGGCCACTCCCATTTTCAGGTCGCGTCTGTTCACGCTTTGTTCCATACTCGCAATGAGTGCCAATGCACTTGCTATCGCAATGGTTATGGGTATACCCCATTTTAGAATCTTTATTCGGCGTTCCTTACGGAGCACATCTTTGCTTATCAACTTATCCATGTCACAAAGCTAATAAAAAATGAATGCTTTGTCAAGATAGTGTTGATTGTCAGTACGTTAAGTGATGTTTTGTGTCCGTTTCCGTACATTGCCATTATCATGGGGTGTAAAATACAAAGCGGGGAAACAGTGGTTGACACCGTTTCCCCGCTTTTATATTTTATATGGAGGGTGATTATTCCTCGGCTTCCTTCATGTTGTGGAACACGTTTTGCACATCTTCGTCGTCCTCAAGTTTGTCAAGGAGCTTTTCAATGGCGGCACGCTGCTCTTCGGTTACTTCTTTCACATCGTTGGGTATGCGCTCAAATTCCGAAGAGATGATTTCAAACTCGTTTTCTTCCAAATAGTTTTGGATAGTGGAGTAATCTTCAAATGCTCCGTAAAGCACGATTACTTCGTTTCCTTCTTCATCTACATCATCAACCAGTTCGTCCACGCCGTAGTCAATGAGTTCAAGCTCAAGGTCTTCAAGGCTGATGTCTGCTTTGGGCTTGATTTTGAACACAGACTTGTGGTCAAAGAGGAATGTGAGTGAACCCTGGGTTCCCAGTGAACCTCCGTGTTTGGTGAAATAGGAGCGTACGTTGGCCACAGTGCGAGTATTGTTGTCTGTAGCTGCTTCTACGAATATGGCTATGCCGAAGGGGCCGTATCCTTCGTATGTGATTTCCTTGTAGTCGCCGGCATCTTTGTCGGTGGCTTTTTTGATAGCGCGTTCCACTGTGTCCTTAGGCATGTTGGCAGCCTTGGCATTCTGCATCAGAGCGCGAAGACGGGGGTTGGTGCTTGGATCCGGTCCTCCTGCTTTTGCGGCAATTGTTATTTCCTTGCCTATGCGGGTAAAGGTGCGGCTCATATTGCCCCAGCGTTTCATCTTTCTGGCTTTGCGGTATTCAAAAGCTCTTCCCATATCGGTGTTGTTTTTGATTTATTGTTATGATTGTTTATTATCTGAGTTGGGCACCAAGTTTCTTGGTGAGGTTGGTGGTGATTTTGGCCATGACGGCTTCTATCTGCTTATCCTGAAGTGTTTTTTCGTCGTCTTGCAGAGTTATGCTGATGGCGTATGATTTTTTTCCTTCAGGAAGTTTGTCACCTTGGTATGCATCAAACAGTGTGACATCACGAAGTAGCTTGCGTTCGCTTTCGCGCACTGTGGCATCAATCTGAGCCATGGTGATATTGTTGTCTATCAACAATGCGAGGTCGCGTTTCACCGGATGAGTCTTGGGTAGCGGGGTGTATGTGACCTTGTGTTTCAGAGACAGTTTCACAAGTTCATCCCAGTTGAGCGATGCATAGCATACCTGCTGCTTGATACCGAATGTTTTGAGCACACCTTTGCCAAGTATGCCGAGCTGTCCAAGTTCTTTGCCGGAGCGTGTACCTATGGTGAGATATGCGGCAAATATTTCGTTTGGTGTGCCTACGTTGTATTTCAATTCACCCGAGTTTATGCCAAGGCGGAGGAATATGTTGGCAACAACGGCTTTGAGATCATATATGCCGGCTTCGCTTGCAGGGCGCAACCATGAGGCCGGATGCAGATTGCCTGTGAGCCATATGCTCAAATGCGATTCTTCGCTATATGGTGCAAGCGGTTTCTCCGCGGTGCTTTCTGCTTCGGGATTGCGTCGATATACGTTGCCAAACTCATACATCAACAGGTCGCTGTTTTTGCGATTGATGTTGTGAGCTATTGATTCCAGACCTCCGTAGAGCAATGTGCGACGCATCAAACACAGCTCGTTGCTAAGCGGGTTGAGCAGACGTACACAGGTGTCTATTGGATAGAGCTGCGACTCGGCATAGTAGGATTCAGCTGTAAGCGAGTTGTTGAGTATCTCATTGAATCCACATGCGGTGAGTTGTTCGGATATTAGTGTTCTTAAATCGGAACTGAAATCGGTGGGTGATTTGTAGCTCAATGATGAGTGAACAGTGGAAGAAATTTCCACATTGTTGTAGCCGTAAATGCGAAGCAAATCCTCTACCACGTCACAGGGACGCTGTACGTCCACGCGGTAGGTGGGAACAAGCAGATGCATCACTTTTTCATCGCTTTCGGGTGTTATGGCTATTTCCAGCGATTCAAGTATGCTATGTACGGTGTCTTTGGGGATTTCCTTGCCTATCAGACTGTTGATGTACTCATATGCCAATTCAACTTTGAAAGGCGGGAATTCACATGATTTCACATCAACAGGTTCTCCGCAGATCTCACCACCACACATTTCCTGTATCATCAATGCGGCCAGTTTCAAGGCGTACATGGTGATGTTTGGATCCGTGCCACGCTCATAGCGGAATGAGGCATCCGTGCTCAGTCCATGACGGCGAGCTGTGCGGCGTACCGAGGTGGGTTGGAAGTATGCGCTTTCAAGGAATATGTCGGTTGTGTCCATGGTCACCCCAGAATCCAATCCGCCGAAAACGCCTGCAATACACATTGGGCGAGTTGCGGAGCATATCATTAAATCGCGCTGATCCAATTTATGTTCCACTCCGTCAAGAGTGGTGAACGGTGTGTCCTGAGCACAAGTTTTTACAATGATTTTTTCATTGTCCACTTTAGCAAGATCAAAGCAGTGCAACGGTTGGCCAATGCCATTGAGTATGTAGTTGGTTATGTCTACCACACAGTTTATGGGACGTTGACCTATGGCATTGAGTCGGTCTTGAAGCCATTTGGGACTTTCAGTGACTTTTACGCCACGGATGGTGATACCGCTGTAGCGTGGGCACAAGTCGGGATTTTCAACCTCTACGGTTACTGCTCCATCGGCACGATTGGTCTTGAATGAGCTTACATCGGGCAGGTGCAGTGGCGAAGGTGTGGAGTTTTGCTGAAGCCAGGCGTGAAGGTCGCGAGCTACTCCATAATGGCTTGCGGCATCCACGCGATTGGGTGTCAAGTCCACTTCTATAAGCCAATCGGATGTCAGACCGAAATATTCGGCGGCCGGAGTGCCGGGTTTTACCGGTTCGGGAAGCACGATGATTCCGTCATGAGATTGACCCACACCGATTTCGTCTTCAGCGCAAATCATGCCGAAGCTCTCGGTGCCACGTATTTTGGATTTTTTGATTTTAAACTCTTTGTCTCCGTCATAGAGTGTGGTGCCAACAGTGGCAACAATAACATGCTGTCCGGCGGCAACATTAGGTGCTCCGCACACAATTTGTGTAGGCTGGCCGTCACCGAGATCCACAGTGGTGATGTGAAGGTGGTCGCTGTCAGGGTGCTCCTCACAAGTGAGCACGTGGCCAACCAGCAGTCCTTTCAGACCTCCGCGTATGCTCTCTACCTCCTCCACGGTGCCTACTTCAAGGCCTATGGATGTGAGGGCGGCAGCAAGTTCATCAGGTGTGAGGGAGAAGTCAATATATTGCTTTAGCCAATTATAGGATACATTCATATCTGTATGTGTTGTTTATGTCGCAAAATTACAAAGAATCACACATATGGCCAAATCATTTTATCACAACTCGGCGGGTGAAATCACGACCTGCTACGACGTACAATCCTTTTGGCAATGAGTACTCATGGGTGCCCGCTGTTATGGTTTCGCTGACCCATGTGAGTCCGTCCATGCCGTATACGGCTACGGGTAGTTCATTTTCGCGTGATTCTATTACCAATTTGCCGTTGCGGCAGAAACTGTCCCAAGTGTGGTATTCAAGTTCCATTACAGCTCCGGTTCCGGAGTAGTTGCTGATTCCAATGTTGTCCACTAACCAGCGTTTTCCTGATGTCTGGCGTAGACGTATGCGTCCGGTGCCGGAGTAGTTGACCGGTACTGAGATTATTTCCGGATCAACATTGTCTATGTTTATAGCTGTGATGCTGGTCCATGTTGAACCTTGGTTGGTGGAGTATTCAACTTCTATTGTGGCCGTGGCTTCGGATGTGTCCCACTTTCCGGCCTCAAAAGTAATTATACCAATACCTCCGAGTTTGTCTTCGGCCATGGCTATGGTGGATGTGGCGCTCTTGCCCATGCGCAGAGCCCAAGAGCTGGTTAATTCACCTTTTGAACCGAATCCGCCATCGGTTACAGTCCATTGGCATACTGAGCCTTGGAATGTTTTTGTGGAGTAGCAAGGTACGGTCTTGCTGGGGTTGTCCATCTGTTCCCAGTCCTCTAAAAAGTTGACTGCTTCGGCTATTGTAGCTGTGGCTTCGGCATCATCGTTGGTGTAAGAGTTGGCGGTGCAGGTGATGAATGTGGAGTATTCTCCGGCTGAAGCACTGTTGATTCTCAGGTAGAATCTGTCTTCTTCCGGATCAAGGGTTATACTCTGGGTCCAGGCTGATTTGTCGCAAGACAATTCAAATGGTGCATCCACGCTTACGGTGATGTCGGATGACACATTTTCCACATCCATCAGTATTTCGGCTGCTTCGGAAGGAGTGCCTGGTTCAGCGAAGAAATCAAGGTCGCCGTCAAAAAGCAGCAGAATGCTTGGAACTACGTCGGCTGTAGTAATGGTGCGTTCTGATGAACTTATGGTAGGTGTGGTTACTTGTATGGTATATTTTGTCAACGGGTCAAGTGTGTATGCAAGGTGCGTTTCTTTTGATGATAGCACTTTGACAGGATATCCGGGCACGTAAGAGTTTCCTTGCTTGATGTGAACGGTGTAGTCTGTGGCTGGAGTGTCAAGATTTATCCAGTTTACGTTGAATCCGTTGCTTGTTACATTGGTTATGGTCACCGGCAAACCGTCAACCACTTCGGCTGTAAGGTCCACGGTGCTTACGGCATTGCCGGAGCTTATGGTTAGCAATCCTTCGGCGGTTCCTTCTTCTGTGCCGAGTACGGTGAGGTTGACTGTGGTTCCGTTGTTGACCTGTGTGGCGCTGAGCGATGTTGGGTTGACCGTAAAGGCACCGCTGGCGCTGAGACGCACTGTTTCGTCAAGATTTGTGCCTTTTACTGTGATTGCTTGTGTGCGGGCTATGCCTGTGGCGGCATAGCCTATGTTGATTTCAGATCCGTTAACCGGTAGGGAGATTGCGGGTTCTTTTACCGGATTTGCGCTCCAGGGTTCGTTTTGTTTGTTGCCCCATATGTGTTCGGCAAGTTCGGGATGGTCTATGAAAGGGTTTCTGTTGTGCTGGAATTGGTATATGGCATCGTTGCGATCCAACTCTTTTTGGCTCACTATATCCTGTCGGGTCCATTTGAGGAGCAGGTTGATAGCCCATGATTTGAACACCGGATATGAGTTTCCGGCAAAGAAATCGCTACCGTTGCCAGATGTCCAGCCTGATATTATGCTGTTGTAGCATGCGGCCATGTAGAAATATGAACGAGCAAGGTCGCCTTTGTATTCGTCGTCGGGTTCAAACACGCGTCCTGAGAACCCACTGAATGTGCTGTTGCCAAGTTTGCCAAGAGCTTGTACGCTACCGTTGTTGGGCAGTCGGGTACCGTTGGAGCATTCCCCGAACGGATAGTTCGAGCGTTGACCGTTGACTTTGCCATCGGTTGGATATAGATGGAAGGCATCGGAATATTGGGTGCTTTTGCTTCCTCCCCACCAACTTTTGGGCAAGGAGTGTTCTCTGTTCACGCAGTCGCCTATCAAACTGTAGTTGCCGCATTTCTTGAAGTTGCTTCCCCAGTGTTTGGTGGTATATATGTCCCATAGTGACCCGTCGGGGTGTACATCCGACTGTCGGTACACTTCCCACAGGCCATCGTATCCCACGTTGGTGTGGTTTGCAATTTTTTCGGAGAGAGCTTTCAACAAGGCTTGTCCCGATTTACCTTCACAGGAATCGTAATAGCCGGACGGAATTGTCGCTTGTCCTTGTGCGAATAAACATGCGCAAGCAGCGGCAAACCAAAGTTTTAAGCGAATTTTCATGTTATTTAATTTGATTAATCTGATATTAAAACAGTCTACAAATATACTACATTATCGTGAACCGCTCTCATATTTTAACAAAAACAGCTCTGATGAACTGTATCTTTTTGGTTAAACAAAAGCGAGAGCCGGAAAGGCTCTCGCTACATAGGTCATCGGTTTGACGAATGACAAGTTATTTCTGGTCTTTTTTCTTTTCCATTTGGCGCTCTACTGCTTCAAGGCAAAGGTCTATGGCCTCTTCAAAGGAGTTGGCGGTTTTGGTTGCCACGTACTCTTCTTGTGGAGCTGTAACTTTTACCACGGCTTCCTTGTTCATGGCTGTTTCAGGCTTCACGACTTTGAGGTTTACATCAACGGTGGTGATATTAACATTGTGGCGTGCCAAACGCTCTGCTTTTTTGTTGATGAAGCTGACGAGTTTGTCGGCGATGTCGAAATGGATGGCTTGAATTCTTACGTCCATATTAACCTCCTTTTTTTAGTGCACGGGGATGTGCAAGTTGATAATTATTTGAAATATCACGATATGACACGTGAGTGTAAATTTGTGTTGTTGCGAGAGAATTGTGCCCGAGCAACTGTTGTACGGCAGTGAGCTGGGCGCCATTATTTAGCATGTCTGTTGCGAATGAGTGTCTGAGAACATGCGGGCTTAGTCGTGTTGCATGTACTATGCCGCTCATGGCGTTATGAACCACATCGTATACGAGTTTGCGATATAGCGGTTTGCCATCGGGTCGTATGAAAAATGGTGAATCGCTGTCTGTGCTGTCGTTGCGAAGGGAGCGGTAGAGTGTAATCATGTCTGACAGTTCGGGGCCAAAAGGTATTATTCTTTCCTTATTACGTTTTCCCAGTACTTTTAGTTCACCCTTGTGTGTGTCCACGTTTACATCTTTTAGTCCTACAACTTCCGAGCATCTCATTCCTGTGGAGTATATCATAAGCACAATCAGTCTGTTGCGAACCTCAGTGAAATCTGTGATGTCAATTTCTTCATTGAGCATGGAGGCGGTTTCGGCAGGCTTGACTATCACAGGCAACAGTTTGGGCAGCCGTGCCGGTTCTAATTCTGCTGCCGGGTTCTCGCGCAAACCGTGCTCACGCATCAGATATTGAAAAAAAGCTCGGAGTGATTGTATTTTCCTTCTGATAGTGCGCTGGGTGCATCCGTTTTTGGCTAAATGTGCTACCCACAGTCGCAAATCATCCACGCTGGTGGATAGTGGTTGCAGTGGATAGCGGCCATTGGATGTGGCAAAATCACTCCACTGTTTAAGGTCACAGCGGTAAGCTGTGGCTGTGGCGGGGGACTTAGCCAACTCATAGCGCAGATATTTAAGGAATGTTTCTATCATCAGAACTCGCTGAATGTTACAGGCAAAAGATGGCGTATGCCGGGGATTAAGAATATTTCATTGCGTCCGGCCAATAGAACTCTCACATCGTGTCCGGCCAAAGTTTCGTATTCCAACAGGCTTTGACGGCATGCACCACATGGAGCTATAGGTGCGGGTATTTCTTGTCCGTCTGTGCCAATGGCCGCTATGGCTATAGTCAGGAATTTGGCATCGGGATAACGGGAGTGGGCATAGAACGCCGCGGTGCGTTCTGCGCAGAGGCCGGAGGGGAATGCTGCGTTTTCCTGATTGCTTCCGGCTACGATTTCACCGTTGTCAAGCAGAATGGCGGCACCTACACGGAAGCGACTGTAGGGTGCGTAGCTTCGTGTCGTGGCTTCGCGGGCGGTGTCAATCAGCTTGCGGTCATTGGCATCCAACTCGTTATATTGAGCCGCGAGTATTGGTACTGTGATGTTGGCTTCTTTCATTGCGGTGATGGTTGGTGATGGATGATTATTCGGTTATGAGTAGTTTTAGCCTCTCGCCTCCGTCTGGGTCAGTGGCGATGGAGCGGAAGTAACGCTCGTCATACCCCGGGAATTCAGGATATTCAGGCATTCCGTATTCATTGCGGGCAAATTTGCCATCACGTTCTTTCTTGATGTTGCCGTCAAGATATTTTACCAACAGATAATCACCAAGCTGTTTGTAGCGTTTGGTGTATTTTTCGGCCCAGTCGGCAGTATGCTCATTGAGCAGACGTGTGCCTATTTCGGGATCAATGTCACCGATCTCGGCATATAGTGTGGCCACTTCCGCTTCTATTGTATCTTCCATGGCGCATTGAACTTTGCGTATGTCAGGAATCATCTGCGAGTAGCGGTTGTAGGCTTGGTTGGCTACATAGTTTGTTACCCAAAAGGCTGCATCCCATGATAGATTGTACATATCTCCGTTACCCACGGCTATTTGTCGGGGCACCTCTTCAAGGCAGCAGTAAACCGGAAGATATACGCATGTGTTGGCATCGTCCACGCCGAACCACAATACTCCTTTCATTTGTTCGGGGGCGTCAGCTTTGAGTTGGGCTACAAGAGAGAAGCCTGTTTGCTGTGTGGCTATGGCGCGTTCGTGGGTGTATTCAACAGAGTCCACTTTGTATGTCAAGGGGCGCCAGCGGTAGGGTACTTTGTATGGACCTGCGCCTACATCCTTGGTCATGTCAAGCGGTGTGTTCTCAAAATGGTCGCGCATCATCCATTTCATGTCGTTTGCACTCAACTTTTTGTCGGGTTTCACCCATAAAGGCAGTTCGGGGCCATCTCCTTTGAGAACCCAATTGAGATACGGTTGCATTGCAGAGTTGTATTTGTTGTAGAAAGACCACACTCGGCCGTCGCATCCGCGAAGAGCTCCGCCATCTGTCACTGCATATGCGCGTGAAAAGCTGAAATCGTCATCGTTGCCTTTGAAGTAGCCTTGTTTCTTGGCAAAACTTATTACGTCAGGAGAGTAGATGGTGTTGCGAATGTCGTTGCGCGGGAATTTGTGAATGCGACTATGGTTGGCGTGTCCTGCTATGCAGTCATCGGGAACTCGGCGAGCCACCCATACAGCACCTTTGTCGGATTTGCCTTTGCCAATCATTTCCATGATCCACACTTCGTTGGGGTCTGCGATGGTAAATGATTCTCCTTCGCTGGCATATCCATGTTTATGTACAAGGTCGGTCATGACTCCTATGGCTTCGCGAGCAGTCTTGGCTCGTTCAAGTGCCAGGAAAATCAGTGTACCATAGTCAATTATACCTGAACCGGCAAGTTCATGACGACCGCCCCATGTGCTTTCGGTAACGCAGAGTCCGTGTTCGTTCATATTGCCCATACGTGCATATGTATGTGCCACTTCAGGAATCTCGCCAAGAGGTTTGCCGGTGTCCCACTCCACGATTTTGCGCATGGCGCCTTTCGGGTGGTCGGCTGCCGGCTGATGGTAGAGCTCTCCATATAGAGTATGGCTGTCTGCCGCATATGTAACGAGCACAGAACCATCAGTGGTGGCTCCTTTGGCTGCAATCAGGCCGGTGCAGGCCCAAACAGCTGCTGAGGCGGCAAGCATGGCCGCAGTTAATATGAATCTTATTTTCATTATTTGTGATAATTTCTATTGTTGATACACAAAAATAGTGATAAAGTGGAGAAATGCAAAATGTGTTGATGAAAATTCTTAAATTTGTACAAAATCAATCAGCTATGTTTAGATTGTTACTTCTTTTGTGTGTTGCGGTGTCGGTATGTTGCCGGGTGTCGGCCGGTTCAATAGATTCATTGCTTGAACGTATAGACAGTGGGTTGTCTCAGAAGATAATTGTGGATATAGTTCCCGGTCAAGATGATTTCTTTGAGATAACACAAAGTGGTCTGATGCCTAAAATTGTGGCCAATAATAAAGTGTGTGCGGCTGCCGGGGTGCATTGGTATCTTAAATATCATGCCGGGGTTCAGCTGTGTTGGGAGCGTCCGTCAGCCAAGATGCCGATGGTGCTTCCCGCTGTGAAGCGTTCGGAAAAACGTATTGCCAATGTGCCTGTTCGTTATTATCTGAATTATTGTACCTTTTCATATTCCATGCCGTTTTGGAATGAAAAAAGATGGCAACAGGAGATTGACTGGATGGCACTGCATGGGGTGAATATGCCGCTTATGTTGGTTGGGAGTTCCGCTGTGTGGCGACAGACGCTTAGAGATATAGGTTATCCGGAAAATAAGATTGATGCTTTTGTGGCCGGTCCTGCTTATCAGGCATGGTGGCTTATGAATAATTTACAAGGGTGGGGCGGGCCGTTGTCTTCGGATATGTATGAGCGTGATGCTCGTCTGGGCAAGTTTGTGGCAGAAACCATGCGCAGTATGGATATGCATCCTGTGCTTCCTGGGTATTCCGGAATGGTGCCTGCTGATGCTGATGTGGAGCTTGGGCTGGACACCGCTGATCCCGGATTGTGGCTTGGCTATATTCGTCCTGCATTTCTCCTGCCTACTGATTCCGCTTTTGCAGGGATTGCCAAGGTGTATTATGAGGCGCAACGGAATATCATAGGGGATGGAGGTTTTTATGCCATGGATCCATTTCATGAAGGCGGCAGTACTGAAGGTGTGGATCTTCGTGCTGCCGGAAAGGCACTTCTTGGGGCGGCGCAATTGGCTTCGCCCGGAAGCAAATGGGTTATCCAGGCTTGGCAGGATAATCCGCGGGCGGCGTTGATTGATTCGCTGCCTGCTGAGGATGTGATAGTGCTTGATTTGTTTGCCGAGAGTATGCCTCAGTGTGGAGATGAGATTTCGCCGTGGTATCGTCAGGATGGGTTCGGCAATCACCCAAGAGTGTGGTGTATGCTGCTTAACTATGGTGGGAATGTGGGTTTGCATGGCAAGATACATCATTTGCCGACGGCTTATCGCAAGCAAATTGGGGATTCTTTGCTGTGTGGTGTCGGGATGACTATGGAGGGGATAGAAAACAACTCTATTATGTACGAGCTGTTGAGTGAGCTTCCATGGCGTGACGAGATGGATATGGATCAATGGATTGCTGACTATGTGACTGCTCGTTATGGAGTGTATGACGCTTCGGCGGTGAAGGCTTGGCGATTGCTATGTGCGTCTATACTAAACGCTCCGTCGGTCAATCATCAGCAAGGCACTACTGAATCGCTGTTTTGCGCGCGTCCGAGTATGAATCCTGTGTCGGCATCCACATGGGCATGTTCAGAGCCTTATTATGATGGTAAAGATGTGATAAAAGCTGCAGAATTACTTGCCTCTGCATCCGAAGTGCTTATTGGGAATCCGTCTTACATATATGATCTGGTGGATGTGACCCGTCAGGCCAATGCTGAAAGAGGGCGTGAGGTCATGGCTCGAATACGTGCCGCTGCGCAATCCGGTGACAGTGCTGTGTATCGCCGTGAGTCTGGGCGTTTCTTGGATTTGATACTGACGCAGGATTCGCTATTGGCCACTCATCCAGCATTCAGGCTTGACACTTGGATAAATGCTGCGCGTGATTGTGGCTCCACTGTTGAGGATAAAGATATGTATGAACGAAATGCGCTTACGCTCATTACCACATGGGGCGGACGAGAGGCGTCTGATGATGGCGGATTGCATGATTATGCCCACCGTGAATGGCACGGCTTGTTAGGTTCGCTTTATTATGACAGATGGAGCCGGTGGTTTGCCGCACGATTGGATGCCTGGCCCAATGAGCCTGAGGCTATTGATTGGTGGAAGATGGAAACAGACTGGATCAGTCAATACGGAAAGTAAATAACGGTGATGGTTCAAAACGAGGCAGGGCTACAAGCTCTATGCCTCCATCGGTGCTTAAGCGGGGGTCGGATCCGTTGCCGACTCGTGGCGCTCCGGCATCAAGCAGAGCTGTGCGCATACATTGCAGCGCTATTTCAGGAGTGTTATTGTCATGGCTAAGGTGGCACAAAAACAGATAACGCAATTGTGGAGTGTAGATTTCTTTGATGAATTTTGCTGCAACGGAGTTGTCAAGGTGTCCACGTTCGGCAACGATGCGAGCGCGGAGATGCAGGGGGTATGGACCATGGTCAAGCATATATTGATCATAGTTGCTTTCTAACATGATATATTGGGCCTGACGCATATAGAAATCAACACGGTCTGAGATGTATCCAAGGTCTGTGGCCACAGCAAAGCGGTGTTTGCCATGGGATATGAAGTAGCCGCAGTTGTCGGTGCCATCATGGCTTACGTCAAATGCGGTGATCTCGAACTTTCCGATTTTAAACGGGAATTCTTTGTATATCGGTTTGTGATAATCTTTGAGTCTGCGAGATATGCTGTGACGGCGCAGCATGCCGTTGAGGGTCTTGGGGGTGCAATATACGCCTATGTGCGTGTGCTTGCGAATCAACTGGTATACATAGCGCACATGGTCGCTATGGTCGTGTGTCAGGATGATTCCTGTTATGTTTTTTATGGACAGACCATTGGCGGCCAAGTTGTCCAGAACCTGTTTTGTGTCTACTCCGGCGTCTATTAATATGCCTGAGCTGTTGTCTCCGATATAAGCACAGTTGCCTGAACTGCCACTGCCAAAACTGATGAATCTGATGGTGTCGGCTTTGATAAGTGATTCAGGGTTTATCGGATTGATGGGGTCTGAACTGTTTTCGGCCTTAACCATTGAAGCTTTGGCTGCATTTAACGCATAATCGTGTATCCCTTTGGCTGCTTTCTCAGGGATGGCGTCTTCGTTTGCAAACAGGTCAAACAAACCCGGTTGCGATGTGCTGATTTTTAGTTTCTTGCGTGCCATCTACGAAAAAAGCAAAAATATGGTTGGGGTTTTGCCGTAGTCATAGTTAGCCTTGGACCACCAGCGTAATGGACGTGTGATTATACTTTGTCGTTGGCCTGTGATATCAGAGGCCACGCACAATTTCATGTCTGGAGGTAAGGTGTGGCACAGTTCGGCTATGAGTTTGTTGTTGCGATATGGTGTTTCAATAAAAATCTGGGTTTGACGTTCACGCATGATTCTGCGCTCCATTTCGCGAAGTTTGGTGGTGCGGGTATTGTTTTCCACCGGAAGATAACCGGCAAAAGCGAATGTTTGTCCGTTGAATCCTGATGCCATCAAGGCAAGCAGTATGCTTGAAGGGCCTATGAGTGGGTCAACTTTGTATCCCAACTCCTGGGCGCGAGCAACGGCCAAAGCTCCCGGGTCGGCCACGGCCGGACATCCGGCTTCACTTACTACTGCCATGTCGTGTCCTTGTGTCATAGGAGCGAGCATGTCGGTCACGTCGGCAGGATTGGTGTGCTCGTCAAGAACATAGAAAGTGAGAGTGTCAATGTCAATATCACGGCTACACCGTTTGAGAAACCGTCGGGCGCTACGTACATTTTCCACTATGAAGTGCTTTATCGTGCAAGCTACATCAATGCATTTTTGTGGCATTACATCGGATGGCGCGGTATCGCTTAGCGGCACCGGCAGCAGATATAGTGTGGGTATATGTGGGTCGGATATATTCATAATACAATGCAAAAGTAGCAAAATTTCCCACATTATAAGTAACTTTGCCGCGAAATTACACAATAGGTGTTATGATATTACAATTTGGTGTTTTGTTTGCTTTTCTTGCTGCAGGCGAGCTGGTGGTAAAACTCACGGGTGTGCCTGTGCCGTCAAGCATCATTGGTATGGTGCTTTTATGCGCTTCGCTGAAAGCGGGTGTGGTGAAACTTGAGTGGGTGGACAAGCTGTCGGCTTTTCTTGTGCATAATCTTGGATTCTTTTTTGTGCCCGCAGGTATTGGATTGATGAATTGTCTTGGGCTGATAGCCGACCAATGGGTGCCTATAGTATGTGCCACTGTTATAAGTACGGTTATAATAATAGCTGTAACCGGTTGGGCGCATCAGTGGACACGCTCCATGTCTTCAAAAATGTATAAACGTGTGACCAAAAAGGAGGTTTAGTGATGGATTTCTTGCAAAATAAATATTTTCTCATAACTCTTACTTTCGGGTTTTATCTTGGTGCTCAATTGTTGCAGCGTCGCACAGGTGTGAAGTTGCTCAATCCGATACTGATAGCAATCGCAGCTATGATATGTTTCTTGATGGCGTGTGATATTGATTATGCTACGTATAAGCAGGGCGGTGATTACATAGATTTCTGGCTCAAAGTGGCCGTAGTGGCACTTGGTGTTCCTCTTTATAAACAGTTGTCGACAATCAAGCGTCAGCTTTTACCTTTGTTGGTATCGGAATTGGCAGGATGTGTTGCCGGTGTGGTAAGTGTGGTGCTTCTTGCCCAACTGTTCGGAGCCAGCAGAGAGGTGGTGATATCGCTCGCACCAAAGGCTGTGACCACTCCTATAGCTATGGAGATATCCGGAGCTATGGGCGGTATAGCTCCGCTTACTGCTGCTGTGGTTGTGGCAACAGGTATATTCGGTGGCATGGCAGGGTTCAAGATTGTAAAAATGAGCCATATACATTCCCCTATAGCCGGAGGGTTGTCAATAGGTACGGCTGCTCATGCCGTAGGCACATCGGCCGCTATGGAACGAAGTGAAAGGTATGGGGCGTTCTCATCAATAGGATTGACTCTAAACGGATTGTTCACAGCCCTTCTTGCCCCTATGATATTAGACTTTCTGGGCTATTCTGTATGATGCAAAAATAATGCAGCCGAATCAGATTTGCGATTCGGCTGCATTTATTATGTGAGTTTGGTTACAGGTATTTGGCTACGCAGGTGCTTACTTTATCGGCTATAGCCTGCATCTCTTCGGCCGGTAGGGTTTTCTTGTTGTGAAAATCCATGTCGGCTTCAGTGGTGATTGGTAGCAGATGTATGTGGGCGTGAGGTACTTCCAGGCCTATTACGGTGACTCCTATGCGTTTGCAAGGCATGGCTTCTTTGAGACCTGCAGCAACGCGTTTTGCAAACAGGTGCAGTGCTTGAAAGTCGTTGTCGTTGATGTCAAAGATATAGCTGTTTTCTTCTTTGGGCACAACGAGAGTGTGTCCCGGTGTTACCGGGTTGATGTCAAGAAATGCAAAAAACTTGTCGTTTTCGGCTATCTTGTAGCAGGGGATTTCGCCGGCTATGATGCGTGAAAATATTGTGGCCATGATCAGAATGCTATTTCAACGATTTCAAATTTCATCATACCTGCCGGTACTTTGATTTCAACGATTTCTCCAATCTTGTGGCCGAGAAGCCCTTGGGCAATAGGAGTGGACGTGCCTATTTTCTTTTCCTTGAGGTTGGCTTCGGAGTCGGCGACAATGGTGTATTCCATGGTCATGCCATTGGCTGTGTTGCGTATTTTCACGCGGTTTAGTATTTGCACTTCCTCTGTGTTGAGGTTGCTTTCGTCAATAATGCGGGCGCTTGCAACGAGGTCTTTCAACTGGGCTATTTTCATTTCCAGCAAACCTTGTGCTTCTTTAGCTGCATCGTATTCGGAGTTTTCCGAGAGGTCGCCTTTGTCGCGAGCTTCTGCTATGGCGCGAGATATTTCGGGTCGTTTCACAGATTCAAGGTAGGCTATCTCTTCCATTTTCTTTTTGTAGCCTTCCTTTGTCATGTAAGTGATGGGCATAATATTGGTGATTTTTAGATTATTAATAATATTGAAAAATTATGGAATCCCAGGTACTACCGGGGACCCCAACAACCATTGAAAGCGCGTGGCTTCCTGTTTTATGTCTGAGACAAAGGTACGGCTTTTTGTGCCAACGCGCAAATATTTCTGTTACAATTTCAGGCTATGTCTGTTTTGTTCAGTCTTGTCTGTTTAGCTTTGAAGCAAGTTCGTCGGCTATCTTCTGGCGCACGGATTTAGTCGTTGGAGCCTGCCATGTGCGAGCCAATCCTCCTTCGCCGGTTTCCTTGTATATGGACGGTAGGTCATGGCCTGTCTGCTTCATTACTTCTACCACTCTGTCAAACGAAACCTGATGTCCGCCGTCGGTGAATGCAGAATATAGATTTGCGTCAAGAGCGCGGGCTGCAGCGTAAGCGTTGCGTTCTATGCAAGGTATCTGCACAAGTCCACAGACGGGGTCACAAGTCATGCCAAGATGGTGTTCAAGCCCCATTTCGGCGGCATATTCCACTTGTGCCGGGCTGCCGCCAAACAGTTGGTTGGCAGCTCCGGCCGCCATAGCACAGGCCACGCCGACCTCTCCTTGGCATCCAACTTCCGCGCCTGCTATGGATGCATTCTGTTTCACGATATTGCCTATGAGACCAGCTGTGGCCAATGCGCGCAAAATACGTGCTTCGGAGAAGTCGCGGCTTTTTTGCAGGTGATACAGGACTGCGGGTATCACACCGCATGAGCCACATGTAGGGGCTGTTACGATTTCTCCTCCGCTGGCGTTTTCTTCACTTACGGCCAATGCGTAGGCAAATACCAGACCGCGTGATTGAAGGCTGCTTTTGAATCCGGAGGCGCGTACATGATATGTTGTGGCGCGTCGTGGGAGTTTCAATGGCCCAGGGAGCACTCCTTCGTGATCAAGGCCGCGTTCCACTGCTCGGCGCATTGTTTGCCACACGGTGGACAAAAAGTCCCATATTTCGGGGCCTTCACATATTTCCACATATTCCCACAAGGCACGTCCATTATGGTTGCACCATTCAAGGATGTCTGATAGGTGGTTCATGTCATATACATCTGTACCGCCCTGACGTTCTATGCCCTCTTCGGCCAATTCTCCGCCACCTATGCTGTAAACGGTCCATTCGTCAATCATGGTGTTGTCAGTGGAGAAGGCGCGGAATCGCATTCCGTTGGGATGGAAAGGTAGGAATATTGTTGGTTGCCACTCTATTTCAGCGGGAGCGATAGGGGTGAGTGCGTTCTCAATGGCCATATCTGTGAGGTGTCCTTTGCCGGTTGCCGCTAAAGAGCCGAACAATGTCACTTCATATCGCGTGGCATTGGGATTTTTTTGTGCGAATATGGTGGCTGCATAGCGTGGTCCCATAGTGTGACTTGATGATGGGCCTGTGCCTATACGGTAGAGCTCTTTGATGGATTTCATGAGTGCTGATGTATGGAATGTAAAAAAACAGCCCCGGGCTTTGCGCCGCGGGGCTGATATTAAGGTGATTATACTGCGGGCTTATTTGAAGAATGTGAGAATGTTGTTCTTCACTTTCTTATTGCCGAGAAGTACTTGCTGAATGTTGCGGCCAAGAGCGTAGCTGCCACGGCTGCGAGCATAGAGTGCTGAGCTTTCATCGTAGGAGTAGGGGCGGCCTTGCTTGTCTACGTTGATTACTTGGAGCACTACAACACCATTGCTTCCCTGCATTGGACCTACGAGAGAGCCTTTGGTGGCAACTGTTGCGCGAGCTGCTACTTCAGAACCAGCAAAACCGTTGTTGAAAGGGTTGATTTGTCCGAAGGTTACATTTGCACTGTCTACCGGAGCTGCCATAAGGGCTGCATAACCGGAAAGGTCATTGGCTTTGCCGTTGAACTGCTCTATGAGGGCTTTTGCTTTTTTGTCATTGCGAACTTTGTTGGTAAGCATGGCTTTGACTTGCGGGTCGCGAGCGGGTGTGAAGTCATCGTAAATGTCGTTGAGAGCTGCGGCCACAAAGCGTCCGGTTTGTTCGTCACCAAAAATGGGAGATACTTTGCCTTTCTTTGCGTCCATAGCCCAAGCTATTACACTGCGGGTGTCTTCAATTCCTGTAATCATGGGAGTGGAGGCGCTGACAGTAGCGGGGAACACTTGGTAACCGGCTGCTGCTGCATTTGCTGCAAAATCTTGAGCATTGGTGTTTTCAGAAATGAACTTGTTAAGACCGGCTTCAAGATTGTTTACAGTGGCGCTTGAGGGTTCAATGGTATAGTTGATAACAGCGATGTCTACTACAGGAACGGCTGCGCGACGCTGGTTGACACGGAACAGATAGCCACCTGTGGCGGTTGCTGTGGTGTCGGGGTTGAAGTAACGACCTGTTGTAGCGTTAAGCAGAGTTTCTTTGTATTGAACGATTTGGGGGTCAAGCATTGAAATCCAAATGCTGTCCTGAGCACCTTGTACTCCGTCAAACTTGTTTCCGAGTTCGGAAATGCTTGTGCCGTTGTTGAGGGCAATGAGAACTGAATCAAGAACGGCTTTGTTGCCTTGTACAGCAATCATATCTACGTTTACGGAATCAATTTCTGTAGTGCGGTCAAATATTTTTGCCATAGTGATATCGTTGCCCATCTTATTGATGATGGATGCGGAACCGGCAGAAGCACTGTCTGCAAAAGATTTGAGGCGTGCGTCACGAATTTGTGACAGAGCTACACGCTGGCGGTCTGCTACGAATTCGTTCTTGCCGTCAAGGGCGGTAAGACCTTCTGTGTTTTTGAGCCCTGTGAGAACTTGTGAAACTGCATTCTGTGCTGCGGCGATATCCTCGGCAGAAGGAACGATGTCAACGGATATATAGCTGATAGTACGGTTCTCTTCGGGGATAGCGTACATCTGTTTGTTGGTGTTCCATTCTTTCTCTATTTCAGTGTCTGTCACCTCAAATTGGTCATCGGGCAGAGATGAGAAAGGTTTGTTGACATAAGCTACTTGCGATGTAGTGCTGTTTTCGTCAAATAAGGCTTTGGCATCAAGTTCATTGGCTACAAAAGCGCCGGTGAACAGATTGTTGAATTTCTGTTGGAGCAATCCTTCTTCTGTTTGGTTTTCAAGATTCACCCAAACGGATTTGATCTGTTCTGCAGTTTCTGCAGGCACGCCGTATTTGTCTGGATTGTATGCCATGTCATGAAGCTGCTGAGCAGACTCAACACCATATTGCTGCTGAACCATGCGGTTGAGCATCTCCGCTCCGCTACCGAACATAGCTTCGGTGAGTTCGCTGTTGGTCACGGTGAGTCCGAGTTTCTCTACTTCGTCTTTATAAAGGGTCTCAAAAACCATTTCGTTGAGGACTTGCTGCTGGAGCGCGGCGTGGTCAATCTTGCGACCGGAATTCTGCATCTGTTGGCTGGCTTGCTCTACACGACGTTGGAATTCCTGTACATCAATAGATTTGCCATCTACTTTGGCCACTGTGGTGCCGGGGCCGAACAGGGTACGGCCTGAATTGAAAAAGTCACCGAGAATAAACGCCAGCAGGGCTACTCCGATGATTACAAGCAAAAGCACTGATTTGCTTCTGATTTTCTCTAATGTTGCCATTTAGTTTGTTATGATTTTTTTGTTTTTTGTTTTTTCAGCATCTAAGGTTTGTGCGCTTATTGTCCTGAGCATGGCTTGCTTAAGACATTAAGCGCACAAAGATACTATTTTTTCCTCACCATTCAAAATATTTTGTATGCGAGTGAGGTGCAAGTGGCGAAATTAGAGATTGAAGAGCGATTTGAACAGAGGCACAAGGTCGTTCTTTTCCCATGTGAACAGTTCAACATCCATGGTACGTGTGCCTTCGTAGCGCGAATGGAATGTTTTTGTCACGGTTTGCGGGGTGCGTCCCATGTGTCCATAAGAGGCGGTTTCTTCATAAATTGGGTTGCGGAGTTTCAGTCGGCTTTCAATTGCAGCAGGGCGCATATCTATGTTGTTGGCCACGATTTGTGATATTTCGGCATCGCTCAGGGACACTTTTGAGGTACCTTCTGTATTGACATACAGACTTACGGGTTGGGCTACACCGATGGCATAGGCCACTTGTACCAATGCACGATTGGCAACCCCGGCCTCAACAAGATTACGTGCTATATGACGTGCCGCATAGGCCGCTGAACGGTCCACTTTGGATGGGTCTTTGCCTGAGAATGCTCCGCCGCCATGTGCTCCGCGACCACCGTAGGTGTCAACTATGATTTTGCGACCGGTGAGTCCTGTATCACCATGGGGGCCTCCTATAACGAATTTGCCGGTGGGATTTACATACAGTTTGAAATCGTTGTCAATCAATATTGCCACTTTTTCGGGTAATTTTGCTTTGAGGCGGGGGATCAACACATTGCGAACATCTTCGGTGATGATACGCTGCATTTCCAAGTCTGCTTCATCCTGAGTGCGATTGGCATCAGGTAAAATAAATTCATCATGCTGTGTGGAGATTACTATGGTGTCCACGCGTACAGGGTAGCCGTCGGATGTGTATTCCACAGTGACCTGGCTTTTGGAGTCGGGGCGCAGATAGGTACGGGTGTTGCCCTGGGCATCGGTATATGTCATTTCGGTTGCCTCGCGACGGATGTCGGCAAGTTCACGCAGCAACTGATGGCTGAGGTCAAGAGCTACGGGCATATAGTTGTCGGTTTCGTTGCAGGCATAACCAAACATCATGCCTTGGTCTCCTGCACCTTGCTCTTGTGCATCAGCACGTTCCACGCCTCGGTTGATATCTTGGCTCTGCTCATGAAGGGCTGAGAGCACACCGCAAGCCTCGGCGTCAAATTTCAAGTCGCTGCGGTCGTAGCCGATGCGCTTGATTACACGGCGTGTAACCTCCATGAGGTCTACGTATGAACGGCTTTTTACTTCGCCAGCCACTACTACTTGGCCTGTGGTGACAAGGGTTTCGCAAGCCACTTTGGATGATGGATCGTAGGCGAGAAATTCATCAAGAACGGCATCGGAAATTTGGTCTGCCACTTTGTCGGGATGACCTTCCGACACTGACTCGGATGTGAAAAGGTAATTTTTGTTGGACATAATTCTATGATGTTTTGTCGTTTGCAATTCGTTCCGAACAGCGCAAAAAAATAGCGACTCCAGCCAACAAGCTAAAGCCACAAGCAGAATTGAGTCCACAAAGGGATGTCATAGTGCGGTTTTAGCATTTTTTTGGAAGTGGTTGCAAGCAGCCAAATTTGTCCACTTTCGGAATTGATGCCACAAAGTTACGTATATTTTTGTTCGTGGCCAAAAAATCATTCGTCAGTTTTTAGAAAAATATTGAAAGTTCCGTAGTGAAACTATCTATGATTATGTGCCATAGTGGTTGTTAATAAGGCTCACATTGCGCTGGTGGGACAATGTGAGCCTTGTTGTTTGTTTCCGTTATGAAATCATGGACCTCGCTATGGCTAAGTCTCTTGGAAGAACTTGTTTGAATGCGGGGAGGTTATTTGTTTGAAAAATAGGTCTGGAGAACGTCACGTGCCGCAATAAAGGAGCTGAGTCGGTTGGAAAGTACGAGTTGCTCTTTCTCGGCAAGCATGGCCGCTATATCCGGGTTTTGGTAAAAATGACTGCGGAGTTGCTCGTCAATGGTTTCAAGCATCCAATAGCGGGCTTGCTGTCGGCGTTTGAGGTCAAAATATCCATTGGCGATGGCGAACTCAAAATAACGGTCTATCATGTTCCAAACTTCAGGTATTCCAAGCTCAAAATATCCTGAGTATGTGAGTACTTCCGGTTTCCATCCAGATGCTGTAGGTGGGAACAGTTGCAGGGCGCTGCGAAATTGAGCTTGTGCAAGCTGTGCTCGTTTGATGTTGTCGCCATCGGCTTTGTTGATCACTATGCCGTCGGCCATCTCCATAATGCCACGTTTTATGCCTTGAAGCTCATCTCCTGTGCCTGCGAGTTGTATCAGCAGGAAGAAGTCAACCATGGAGTGTACTGCGGTTTCGCTTTGTCCCACGCCTACGGTCTCTACAAATATGTTGTTGAATCCGGCGGCCTCGCACAACACTATTGTTTCGCGTGTTTTGCGTGCTACGCCACCGAGGGAACCGGCTGATGGGCTGGGGCGTATGAACGCGTTGGGATGTACGGCGAGTTTCTCCATGCGGGTTTTGTCTCCGAGTATGCTGCCTTTGGTTCGTTCGCTTGACGGGTCTATGGCGAGGACTGCAAGTTTTCCTCCCGATTTGAGCACGTGCAGTCCAAAGACATCTATGGATGTGCTTTTGCCTGCTCCCGGAACTCCGGTGATGCCTATTCGCTTGGAGTGGCCTGAGTATGGCAGACATTTTTCAATTACTTCCTGTGCCACTGATTGATGTGCCGGTGAAAGGCTTTCGACCAATGTTACCGCACGAGAAAGCATTGTAATGTCTCCTTTAAGGATGCCCTCAACAAGCTCTCCGGCCGATGGTAGGGGTTTGCGTTTGCGGCGCTGTATATATGGATTGACCGATGGGGGCTGGCTCACTCCGGAATTTACGGTGAGTCCGGTGTACTCATGGCTATTTTCTATATGGTTCATGGCTTGTGGATTATTGGTTTATAGCTCACCTACCACACGCACTATTTCGGTGGGTCGTTGAGGTGAGTTTGATATTATTGTTATGCGAGAGTTGAGCATCGCACGGTTGGCGATGTTTTCTTTGTGTATGGTTATGTTTATTGCTGCTTTTTTGCTTGGCTTTATGGGCTTTAAAGCTGTTGGTGATATAGACAAAGCAGGATCGGGAGATGAGATTTTATGTATTAACAACGGTGATTTTCCGTTGTTGATAAGCGTGATGGTGCGCTTTATATCGTTGGGTAGGTTTTTCATTTGTCCAAGATCTATGATGTCGGAGCTTAGCTTGAGTTTCGGAGCATGATCAAGCTGCTCGGGGGTGAGTTTTGAAAAATCTTCATCCACAATCATCACTGTGGTCAAGGACACAATATCTGGGCTATTGATGTCGGGGCGCAGCATTATAGAATCTGTTGTTAACCCCCATTCCGGTGTTTGGTCGGAATGAGCGGTGAGAGAGAGAATACCTTGCTCGCCAGCAGGTATGAGATCTGGTTTTATTATGGCATGAATATAGTTTGGAGACGATTCAACAACAGGGGTAATGGATGCTGATGAGGCGTTGTAGATTTTTACGGTCTGAGTGCCTGAATGTCCTTTTAATATCTTTCCGAACGGAACTACGGAATTGCTTAGTCGTGCCGGAGATGCGTCAATCGGAAATCGTGATGCGAGAGTGTTTGATGCGCCTATCACCGTGCCTTTGATATTCAGGGTGGTCTTAGTGCCGTCATCGGTTGTGGCGTATACTGCCTTTGAGAATTTGCCGGGTCGTCCTGATGGGTTGTATCCTACTTTGATTTTGATCGTGTCGCCCGGAGCCACCGGTGAGTTGGAATATATGGGTGTGGTGCATCCGCAATTTGCTCTTACATTGATGAGCGCTGCGGGTTCGTCGCCTGAGTTTACTCCATGAAATGTTGTGGTCACAATGCCCATGTCCTCATGAAACGAGCCAAAGTCGTGCTCCTGTTGCAGCCACACTACTTCGGCGGCAACATTCAGGACAGTCATAATGAGGGCGGATGTGAGAATACGGCGCATGGTGTCAGATAATGGCGGCGGAGAAGTAAATTTTGCTTACACGCGGCTTGGTGTTGGACTTGATTTTGATTTCGCGATTCACCTCTTGTCCTGCTCGTCCGGCAGGATTGAAGTGTATTTTTATTACTGCTGATTTGCCCGGGGCAAGAGGCTCTTTGGGGTATGAGGGTTTTGTGCATCCGCAACCACCATTGCCCACATAGTCTATGACCAAAGGAGCTGTGCCGGTGTTGGTGTAACGGTATTCGGCGGTTACGGTGCCTCCGTTGGCTTTGATGGTTCCGAAATCGTGTCGTGTGGTGTCAAAACTTATGCTTGCTTTTTCGGCGGCCAAAACCAAAACCGGAAGCATGAGAAGAAGGCATATTGTGATTATCTTTTTCATGATGAACCTTGGGATGATGTTTACGGTTTCAAAATTACAAATGCTGATGTAATAATAACGCTAAAAAACACTAAATGTTTTGTGTGGAGTCATCCAATGGGTTGTGTACACCTATGCCGAAAAGCGCGTAGTCGTATACTACCGGGTCGTCGGGACGGTGTGTGCGAAGAATTTCAGTGAGCTCTATTGTGGTGCGTTTGTCGTTAGCTTTGCGGGTTATCAATTCCAAAGAGCGGGCGGTGTTGCCTACATGTACATCAAGGGGGATGAATAGTTGGGCGGGTTTGAGTGCGTTCCATACGCCCATGTCCACTATGCCGTCGTTGCGTACGAGCCATCGTAGGGCCATGTTTACTCGTTTTAGTGCTGTGTTTTTAAGATTAAGCGGTAGGCAGCGGCAGTCTTCAGCTCCATTGTTGGCGGAGCGTAGTTCCTCGTTTATGTATTGAACGAGATTCCATGCGGGCAGTTCTGTATGCTGTATGCCCTTGCTTGCGGCAAAATCGTTGAGTGAGCTGTACTTGCTGTAGATTGATTGCAGCCCTCTCAAAAAATGTTTGAGGTTGTGTGCGAAAAAAGTGCGGTGGATGTTCATGTCGGGAATCTCTTCATAAGCCTTGTCCATAACAAAGTTATAAGGTTGGAAATCCATGAGTCCGAGCATTTTCTCTGCGTTACGACAAATCATTTTGCGGTTGCCCCAAGCTATGGTGGCTGCAAGTAGGGATGTTATCTCTATGTCTTGCAGGGATGAAAAGCGGCGTGGAAACTGTACGGGGTCGTTGGATATGAATGCCGGAGAGTTTATGCGCTTTGCTTCTTCGTCAAGCAATATCCATATGTCGGATGGTATGTGTTGAGGCATAGAATGGTTGTTGGAAAAAAATAATGCACTGACCATTTGAGGTCAGTGCATTGTAATTGTTAATTGTAGCCCATAGGAGAATCGAACTCCTCTTTCAAGAATGAAAATCTTGCGTCCTAGCCGATAGACGAATGGGCCATCCGAGCCAAGTAAAGCTCATCAACCGTTCGGCAAATTAGCCGAGTTTGTTGATGTGACGAGCAAGTTTGCTCTTGAGATTGGAAGCTTTATTCTTGGATATAGTTTTCTTAGACGCCAGACGGTCAAGCATAGCAGTAACTTTCACAAGTGCCTCAGCTGCTTCGTTCTTGTCAGTGAGTTTGCGAAGGTTGCGCACGGCGTTGCGAGCGGTCTTGGCGTAGTAGCGATTGCGCAGACGGCGTGATTCGGTTTGACGGATTCTTTTAAGCGATGATTTATGGTTTGCCATTGCTTTTTGTTAGTCTATTTGTTTGTTTTGTTAATTGTAGCCCATAGGAGAATCGAACTCCTCTTTCAAGAATGAAAATCTTGCGTCCTAGCCGATAGACGAATGGGCCAATTGCTAAAAGCGAGTGCAAATATAGGCACTTTTTTTTTACCGTGCAAATATTTTTTGAAAAAACACGAAAAAAGTGCGTATATTTGTGGTATGCTCACAAAAATGGAGATAATAGCACTGCGTACAACGCGCTATTCGGATAGTTCGGCTATTTTAGGGGCGTATTCGCGCCAAGGTGGCAGAATGTCGTTTCTTGTGCCTGCCGGAGGCGGTCGCGAGGCTACACGTAGGCGAGCTTTGCTCATGCCGCTGGGGGTGGTGGAGTGTGTGGCCGATATAAGACCCGGGCGAGCGATACATAATATGAGAGAACCGAGAGCGGTGTTGCCGTTGAGCAGTGTCCGTTGTAATCCGCTAAAAAATGCGGTGGCTTCATTCTTGGCCGAGGTTCTTGGGCTTGTGTTGCGTGAGGGTCATTCCGATGAGGCGCTATGGGGATATGTGCGCGGGGCTATTGAGGCATTGGAGGCACTTCCGGGTGACAAAGTTGCCAATTTTCACATATGTTTCTTGCTGCGGTTGTCCCGCTTTATAGGAGTGGAACCTGATTGGGAGAGTTGGGGCGATGGAAAACTGTTTGATTTGGTGGATGCGGTGTACCGTAGTTCAGCACCTATGCATAAACATTATCTCACCCCGGATGAAAGTCGTGTGGCATATATATTAAGCCGGATGACATTTGTGAACATGTATAGGTTCCGGCTCAATAGGGTGCAGCGGCGACAAATCATAGATGTAATAATGCGTTACTATTCGTTGCACTATACCGGAATGTCGGGATTGAAGAGTCTGGATGTGCTGGTAAGTTTGTTTTGATTGGTGTGTTCAGCAGTGTTGCTGTATGTAAATGGCCACGGAATCAGTAGTGTTGTCTCCGATTACAATGTCGGCTTGTTGCTTGACTTGGTCAAGGGCATTACCAACGGCCACAGCGGTGTCGGACACTTGCATCATTGGCAGGTCATTGAGGTTGTCTCCGAACACGCAAATCTTGTCGGCTTTTAATAGTTGTTTGAGTTGTTTCACGGCAGATGCTTTTGACACTCCGGGGGCAAACACTTCTATAAAATAGGTGTTTGGGGTATAATTGTCAGGGTATGCGCTTACGGAGCACCCTTTGGCTCGCAGTTCCTCGGCAGCTTTTAGTATTGGTTGTTTTTCTCCTATGGCAAACAGCAGCATGGTGCGCTTGTTGGGAGGGGTTGGAGTTGCGGAGACATGAATCTGTTTGAGTGGATTGCCGGTGCGTTCGTTTATGAATTTCTGTTCTATGATGGTTGGGACACCGCAGAAGTGGGTGTGAAGAGTGGTATCATCATCTCCAAGAATGTATACAAATGGTCGCAACTGGAACTGTTTCAAACAGCTCCATGCTGATAGTGCTAATGATTCCGAGAAAAATTTGGTGACCAAGTATTGTTTGTTTTGTCTGTCCCAAAGAGCGGCTCCGGTCAGAACTATGGCAGGAATGGTTGTGACGGTGTTGGCGAGCAGTGGTTCTACCGTGGCCGGAGTGCGGGCTGTTGCCACGGTTATGGCTATGCCTTTGGATGATAGTTGAGATATGATTTCAGCGGATTTTGGACTTACAATGCCGTCGGGTGTGAGTAATGTGCCGTCAAGGTCGGTGATAAAGAGTTGTTTCATTTGTTGGTTTGTTGGTTTAGTGGAAATTCCACACGGAAAGTAGTGCCGTGTCCCGGTTCGGAGTCTTTTACAAAGATTCTTCCTCCGTGATATTGTTCAACAATACGTTTGGCCAAGGTCAATCCCAGCCCCCATCCTCTTTTTTTTGTGGTGAATCCGGGGTTGAATACTGTTTTGAAGTGTTTGCGGCTCATGCCTTTGCCCGTGTCCCGTATTTCTGCCGTGGCCATTTGCTTGTCGGCAAATGTGGTGATGTGTATTTCTCCTGAGCCTTCCATTGCGTCAACGGCATTTTTTATAATGTTTTCCATCACCCATTCCACCAATGGGGTTGACACATTGACCGGCAACTGATCGGAGCACGGAGACACCCATAATTTCACGCGGCTGGATATGCGGCTTGTCATATATTCAACGGAACGCTGGATGAGTGAATTGAAGTCATCGGGTTCCATTGACGGCCGAGAGCCTATTTTTGAAAATCGTGATGCAATGGTGCTTAATCGCTTAACGTCTTTGTCCATTTCGTGAACCACATCAGGCTCTACTCCCATTCCTTCAAGTAATTCCATCCAGGCCATGAGCGAGGATATGGGGGTGCCGAGTTGATGGGCGGTTTCCTTTGATAACCCTACCCATACTTTATTTTGTTCGGCTTTTTTGAGCGATGTCACGGCAAAGTACACCACCATGATAAACGCAATCATCACCACCAGTTGTATGTATGGATACAGACTCAGGCTCTTTAGCAGATTGGAGTCCTCATAATAAAGGTGTTGCGTATTGCCTTGTTCAATCACAATGTGAATCACGTTGGCTGTGCCACGTAATTTGCTGAGCTTGTCGTATAGAAATTTGGCATTGGCCTCGCTGATATATAACGGACGCATGGAGTCTATTGGCTCCGGAAGACGGAAGTTGCGATGCATTATGATGTTGTCTTCATCATCGGTGAGCAGCACCGGTATATTTGTGTTGCCTTCAATTATGCTCAGAAGAAAATCAATGTGTGAGCCGTCGGTGTCAGTGTACCCTATGGTTGCCACCTCTTTGGTGGCATCAGCCCATATTTGCATGCGGGAGCGTTCTTGTGTGGCAAGGTCTTTGACAAGAGAATTGGAATAGTACAAAAACACACTGACCACTGCCAGGGCAATGAGCAGGAATATCAGAGTGCCGTAACGCCGAATGTCATATATGTTCACGAATTAATAACGGTGTGGCATGACAAAAAATTGTGCGTATTGGACTCAAAGAATATTCTCCGTAAATTTGTGCTTTGTTTAGTTTGTGTAAACATGAGATTGTATGCTTTTGTAATTGCTATTGTGTTGGTGCTTAATGCTAAGGGTGCTAACAGATTTGATGATTTTTTTGCTGATTCCACTCTCAGGGTAGATTATTTGTTTGGTGCCGATGCCGAGCGGGTGTCGGTGTTTTTGGACAAGCAGGTGAAAATGCCTGGTTGGGCGGGACGGCGCAATCGTCTCACTGAGCTTCCCTATGAGTCTTCCGGGTTGATTACCATGTGTGATGCTGCCACAGGAGACACCATATATCGCAATTCGTTTTCGTCTTTGTTCAGGGAATGGCTTGATACGGACGAGCGTGTTGGTCGTGCCCGGGCGTTTCAAAACAGTTTTTTGTTGCCGTTGCCCAAAGCGGAGACTATTATAAATGTAGAACTGAAGGATGGCCGATTAAGTACAATCGCACATATGTCTCATCATTATGTTCCCGATGATGTGCTGATTGAACAACGTGGCGGCACCAAAGCGGAACATCGCTATCTCCACCGTGGAGGCAGTGTTGACCGGGCCATAGATGTGGCCATATTGTCGGAGGGATATACGGAAGCCGAACGCGACAGTTTTTATGTACATGCGCAAACGGCTGCTGATGAAATATTGCGGTATAAACCGTTTTGCGATCATCCCGAAAATTGGAATTTTGTAGCCGTATGGGTTGCGTCGCAAGATTCCGGGGTGAGTGTGCCACGGATAGGCGAGTGGAGAAATACATCTTTTTCATCTCATTTCTCAACATTCTATTCCGATAGGTATCTTACTACCGATCGTATTTTTGATGTGCATGATGCGTTGGTTTCGGTGCCGTACGAGCATATAATCATACTTGCCAATACCGAGGAGTATGGAGGTGGAGGGATATACAACAGTTATATGTTGACTTCATCGCGTCACCATACGTTTAAGCCGGTGTGCGTGCACGAATTTGGCCATAGCTTCGGCGGGCTTGGAGATGAATATTTTTACGAGGGCGATTTGATGGAGGGTTCTTATCCGCTTGATATAGAGCCGTGGGAGCCGAATATAACCACACTGGTGGATTTTGATAGCAAATGGAAACAATTGCTTCCGGATGATACGCCTGTGCCTACGCTTAATAAGGATGCGAAAAAATATCCGGTAGGGGTGTATGAGGGGGGCGGCTATAGCACGAAAGGTGTGTATAGACCTGCTGATGAATGCCGTATGCGCAACAACACATATCCCGAGTTTTGTCCGGTGTGTGTGGCTGCGCTGGAGCGGCTGATAGAGTTCTATACTCGTTGATTATTTTTCAAGGTCGGCCAATATGGTTTTTAGCTCTTGGTCTGTTGCCACAAGGCGGCTTCGGCATTCGCGGAGCAGTTCTGTGGCACGGCGGGTGTAGGCCGTAAGAGAGTCAATGCTGCATGAGTCGCCTTGCATGGCGCGGAGTATTGATTCAAGTTCTGTTACGGCTTGCGAGTATGTCAGGTCTTTGACCGGAGTGAATGTTGGAGTATCGGACATGATGCTAAATAATTACAGATTTAATGCTGCCGTCGGCAAAGATGGTTTGCAGTTCGGTGCCTGATGTCAGTTTGGATGCCGAGGTCACGGCATTGCCGTTGATTCGGGTTATGGTGTAGCCTCGTTTCAGAGTGGCCACCGGCGACAAGGCATCAAGCAGACCTTGTCGAGAGTTGAGCCGTTCGGTTTCGCGGCACAATCGGGTGTCAAGTATTGACGGTATGGATGCCTCGGTCATTTTCAGTCGTTCCAAGGCAGGGGTTATGCGTCTCGCTCCTGTCTCCACAAGGTTCATGGTGCATCGTTGCAGGCGGGTGGATGCATGCTGCAAAGCCGATTGGGGAGCCAGTGCGAGTTGACTTTCGGCATACGCAAGCCTTTTGTCGGCACCTGCCAGCATTTCAGAGGCGTTGCGGGATATTTCATCGGCCAATGTGCGTAGTTGTGATAGCGCGTCGTTGCCTCGGCCAATAAGCCATTCGGCGGCGGCCGTGGGTGTCTTGACTCGCATATTGGCCACATAGTCAAGCACTGTCACATCTCGCTCGTGACCTATCCCCACAATCACCGGCAGTGGGAATTGTGCCACATTCAGTGCCAATTCGTAGTTGTCGAATGCCGCAAGGTCGCTTGTGGCACCTCCGCCTCGTATTATTACGACGCAGTCCCATTGCTCTTGCTCGGCGGCTATGGTGTCAAGGGCTGATATGACGGTTGGCACGGTGCGGTCTCCTTGAAGCACGGCCTCAAACAATCGTGGCCGGAATCTAAGGCGTGAAGCGTTGTTGCACAACTGATGAATGAAGTCGCCGTATCCGGCGGCTCCTTTGGCCGAAATCACGGCTATGCGCCAAGGCACGGCAGGCCAATCAATGGTGCGGTTGAGGTCAAGCGCACCTTCGCGTTTGAGCCGTTCAAGAATCTCGCGGCGAATACGTTCGGCCTCGCCCAATGTGAAAGAAGCGTCTATTGCCGAAATTACGAACGACAAGCCGTAGGCTGCATGGTTGCTGACGCTGCCTCTCACCAGAACCTTCATGCCGCTGGTCAGTTGTTGTCCGGTTGCAGTGAAAAAATCGGCATGAATGCGGGCAAAGGTGCCTGCCCATATGATGCCTCGCATTCGGGCTGTTGTTTGCCCCGAAGATGCGTTCTTTTCAATAAGCTCCATGTAGCAATGCCCTCCGCTGATGCGTACATCGCTTAAATCGGCCACTACCCATATGTCACGAAGCGCAGGAATGGACAGTTGACTGGTGATAATGGCGCAAAGGCCCGACAATGTTAGGTGTTCGCTCATTGTTTGGCGAATTTTTTGCCGGTCCATTTGTAGCGTATCTCTTTTTTGAGATACGGTTCCACTATGGTATATATGTCCTCGCTGAGGAATGTCTCGGTGTTGTTGGAGAGCGTGAGTATGCCGGTGGCGGGATCGTAGCTGTAGCTGATGAGCAGAAACGGAACCATGGCTTCAACGGTGCCGAGCGAACTGCCGTCGGTAAGCCACTCCTTGAGTGTGGGTTTGGAGAAGACCGATGTGGTGAGGTCGCGTTTGAAATCGGAGCTGTACACCGTCATTTTGCTGTCGGGAGCCGGGGTGTTGACTGTTGCTATTACTGCAATCAGGGAATCGTTTGACGATGGAATTACTGCTATGTGGCAGATAGAAGCGTCAGTCATCTGCACGGCCACTTGTTCCGGTGACACGGCTGTTACGGCTGAAGAGCCGTTTAACTTGTTGGATGTTTTGGTGGTCAGTCCGCTGTTGAAATAATCAAGCATGTCAAGGCGTGCGTTGCGGTCCAGCAACGGCAACACATTGCGCGGTGCTTCCACAAATGCTTTTGACGCGGTAAGTTGGGCAAAGGCGGCACCGAAGCCCAAAATCAATGCTGCTGCGGTAGTTATAAGTTTGTTCATGAGCGGATATATTTATGACAAAGATAAATAAAAAGTGTTGTTGGACAAAGTGTGTCAACGGAATGTTTTTGCTTTATCAACCAATAATGTGGATATATTGTTGTACCTTTGTGGTTTATTCGCAGTTTTTGCGATACAAACCAAAACAAGATATATGAAAACTTTTGAAGAATTGGGGGTGCGCCCCGATTTGCTCCGAGCCATTGAAGAGATGGGATTTGAAGCTCCCATGCCGGTGCAGGAGCAGGTTATACCGCACCTTCTCCAAGGTGATGATGATGTGGTGGCATTGGCTCAGACCGGTACCGGCAAGACGGCCGCTTTCGGCCTGCCTTTATTGCAACGCATCAAGCCTGAAATAAATGTGCCCCAAGCCCTGATATTGTCGCCTACACGTGAATTGTGTTTGCAGATAGGAGGCGATTTGGCAGATTTTTCCAAATATATGCCCAATGTGAGCGTATTGCCTGTTTACGGAGGTTCAAGCATAGAGAGTCAGATACGGTCTTTGCGCAAAGGTGTGCAGATAATTGTGGCCACGCCCGGACGCTTGATTGATTTGATAAACCGTGGCGTGGTGAAACTTGACGATGTGCATACGGTGGTTCTTGACGAGGCTGACGAGATGCTGAACATGGGTTTCCTGGACTCTATCAACGAAATCCTCAGCCATGTGCCGGATGATAGGAAAACATTGATGTTCTCCGCTACAATGCCAAATGAGATTGCCAAGATAGCAAAGAACTATATGAACAGTCCGGTGGAGATTGTGGTTGGCAACCGTAACGAGGGTTCGGCCAATGTGAAGCATGTGTATTACATGGTTAGCGCCAAGGACAAGTATTTGGCTCTAAAACGTGTTGCTGACAATTCTCCAAATATTTATGCCATAATATTTTGTCGCACACGACGCGACACTCAGGAGATTGCCGACAAGTTGATAGCGGACGGATACAATGCCGAGTCGCTGCACGGTGATTTGTCGCAGCAGCAGCGCGATATTGTGATGCGTAAGTTCCGCGATGGGGTGATAACCATGCTCGTGGCCACAGATGTGGCGGCGCGCGGTTTGGATGTGGACAATCTTACTCATGTGATCAATTATGGATTGCCTGACGACACGGCTGTTTACACCCACCGTTCGGGTCGTACCGGTCGTGCCGGCAAAACGGGTGTGTCCGTGGCCATAATCCACTCGCGTGAAAAAGGCAAACTTCGCGAAATAGAAAAGAAGATTGCTAAAAAATTTGAGCGCAAGGATGTGCCGACTCCTGAACATATAATTGAAAAACAGCTCTACAACCTTGCTGACCGTATAGAGAAGGTGAAGGTGGATGAAGACGAGATTGCCAAATATCTGCCCGGAGTGAGTCGCAAGCTGAGTTGGTTAAGCGAGGAGGATTTGCTGAAACGTGTGCTTTCGTTGGAGTTCAACCGTCTTTTGGAGTATTATAAGGATGCTCCTAAAATTGACCTGACGGATGAGAAGCCGCGCAAAGAGAAGCCGGAGCGTGCCCCCCGCACCGAAAAAGAAAAGGATCGTCGCACTGCCGAAAAAGGTATGGAGCGTGTGTACATCAATTTTGGCAAGAACGATGGTTTCTATGCCGGAAATCTAATAGACATGCTCAATCACACTGTGACAGGCAAACGTGTGGATGTGGGACGCATTGACCTGATGCAAGGATACTCGCTTTTTGATGTGCCCAAAGGTGAGGCTCGCAGGGTGGTGGACGGTTTGCGCGGTGCCGAATGGATGGGTCGCAAGGCTTATAGCGAGATAGCTGATGCGCATAAGGATTATGCCCGAGCAAGCTCGCGCAAGAAAAAAAGTGTTCAGATTGATGTGGCCGAAGATTTTGCCAATGATGGTGAAACCACTTATGAATATTTCTTGAAAAAGTCGCGTTCGGCTCCCAAGAAGAAACGCCGCAAGTAACAATTGGTAGATTTATATATGCAACAAAGGCTGCGCCATGGCGCAGCCTTTGTTTGTATCGGAGCATTCTGTTATCAGAATTTGATGAACTTGATGGTGTAGAGTTGTGATTCAGTGGTGACTTTAGCTACGTAAACACCTTTCACAATATCTTTGACATTGAGTTCTATGCCGTTGGCGCGAGCCACGGTGCGTCCGCTCATATCGGTTACTTCAATCAGGGCTTTTTCTCCAATAGTGATTACGCCGTCTACCACTTTCACAGGGCTGTTTGCATCGGCGCCTATGGTGGCGATGCCTGATGTCAAACTTTGATAAATGAAAAGGTAGTGAGATTGTGTTACGCTGCCGAGGTGATAGATGTGGTCTTCGGAACCGCCGTTAGGTATTGCTTCAAGTTGATTGATAACATTTATCGGTTCTAAATATTGTCCGGATTCGGAGTCATAGATGTAATCAAGAACAGCATAGAGTGTGTTGTGGTCGCCGTTGGCTTCATAGTTTTCAGGAGCTACACCCCAAATGCTAAGGCTTGCCACTGTGCCATAAGGTACTTCAATGTCTGTTGGCTGGTTCTCGTCAATTGTGTTTCCTTCGGCATCGGAGAATGCAGGATAAAGATCGGTGTCGTCACCAGCGGCATCAACCACTTCTACATAAAGGAATAAACGAACAAGGTCAAATGTGAGCTCAAGGTCAACATTGCGAACGCCTGCCTGGTATGTGTATTCATTGTTCAAGAAACTTTCATCGCCTACGCCGTCTTCTACTTCGCTGAGGTCATAAATCTTATCCCCGTTGATAAACGCTTTTGTGAGTTCGTAGTGGTCGTCGGGGATAGCGGTGATTACCAGAGTGGAGTTTTTTGGAATCGCTATAGGCTCGGTCACTTCTATGGGCTCTTCGTCGTTGACCTTGAGAGTGATTTTGCCATGTTCGCCGGTGTAGCTGAACATTATGGTATTGATGACTTCATAGTTGAGTGATATTTCAACATCGCCATCAGCAATGAATGGCAGTTGCTCGAGAGTGTAGTTGGTAGTTTCGCCATTGCAAGTTACAGAGATGCCCGTAACAGTGGCTCCGGAAATGTTAGACAGATCCACGTTTAGCGGTTCATAAAGGTATGCGTTGCCCTCAATGCTGCGGCCTTCTTCGCCGATAACAGTGAATGTTCCGATATTGTCGGATGGTTGTGCGAGTGTCACGTTTACACGTTCGGGATTGTGAGCCGGTCCGGCATCAAATATTACCTGTTCTTTTGGGGTAGTCCATTTGCCACTGGTGTAAAAACCTGCATACAAGGCGGCTGTAACATCGGTTGCTGAGCCATAGTTGGTCATTATTTGGTTGCCTTTGCGTGGACGGAACAAGGCAACCAATCCGTCGGTGTGTTTGCCTATGCGTGTGGAGCGCTTGATTTCGTCCTGAGTGAGTGCTTTTGTCCAAACCTGAGCTTCTTCAACATAGCCTGCGCAGGTAAAGTCAAATACATAGAAGCTGGAAGCGTCTGGAAGCAAACCTATGCCGTAGGCTTCATTGCCTTCATTGTCTTTGGAGGTGTCCAAAGAGCCGCAAAGCAGTCCGTTTTTATAAAGAGTAAGAGTCTTGGCTTCATTGTCTGATACTACAGAAAGGAATGCCCATTCGTTCATGGCCATTTCTGTGTCGGTAACAAGTTCCGTTAATCCGGGCATATCGGTCGCGGTTTTGTACACGCGGCTGCGGAGCACGAGTTTGCCATCCTCAACGGCTACCGAGAAAGCGCCGTCGGTGCCTGTCATGCCTTCCTGAATGTCACCCATCAGTCGTCCGTGAGGTTCTTTGCTGCCGGGTCTTGCTGTTTCTGCGGTCGGTTTGATCCATACTGAATATGTAAAATTGCGGGAGCGGTGGTCGGTGGTGCCTACTTCCGCCGGGTCGTCGCAAGTGTTGCTTTCGCGGTCTCCGAGCACCGATTCGCTGAATCGGAGTGAATAGTGATGGTTTGAACCTCCGTTTTTCTGATATCCGGGCACATATGCCACGGCTTCTGCAAATTCACATTCAATTGTGATATTATCGGTTACTGTAATTTGGGAACCTGATTCAATGTCTTCACCATTGGCGCATAGGCGCATTATGTCGTATCCGCTTGCCGGCAGGGCTTCAATTTTTATTGTGGAGCCTTCCAGTGCAGTAGCGCCGGATGCGATAGTGCCTCCGAGCGCATCGGTCACTGCCAATGTTCCGTTGGCTATGTTTGTTTTATAGGTGATTGTAAAGTTTTCAAGAGCTCGCAGTTCAATGTTGAGATTGCTGTCGGCATTCATTGAGAAAATGTATGACCCATCCTCTGTGGCTTCAAGAACTTCGTTGTTTAAAGACACTTGTTTGAGTGTTTTTTCTGTTGGCCATTCGGTTATGGTGAGTTTGATTTCGGTGCCTTGGGGCACTGATTTGCGATCAATCTCGCTGCCGTTGAGAGCGGTGAGGGTATAGGTGGCTTCTGTGTCAGCAATTGTGATTGTATGGAATATGTTGGTAAATTCCACTTCTATGGCTGCATCTTCTATGGCAGACACGGAGGATCCAGAAGTGATATATTCTCCGGCATATTTGAGTTTGACAAGAGCATAGCCCTCGGCTGGTGTGGCTGTGACAGTAAGAGAGGAGCCGAGGGTTACGGAGTTGTCTCCTTGTGTAAGGGTTTCTGTTCCGTTGGTTACCATAAGTGTTCCGTTGGTAACCTCGGGAATGGTGATGGTGCAAGACGGCAAGGTTTGAATTTCGCGGCCTTCGACCAGTTCTGGTGTTTTTTCGGTAAAAGTAGCTATGTTGGTAATGTATCCAGCATATGATGTTTTGGCTGCGGCACAATGGTAATAAGTGGCGTTGATGCCTTGACCTTTTTCGGATGTGGCTTTGTTGAGGAAAGTTGATTGTTCTCCTGATTCGGATTCTGTTGCTTCGTTAAAATCGTACCATAAATCAAGTCCTGATACTTCGTTTGCACTGTAGTAGGCTGTTTGAACTTCAGCGTCAGTAAGGGCTTTTGTCCAAAACTGAAGTTCATCGCACATGCCGTTCATTGCGAAACTTCCTGTGTATAAGATGCCAGGAACATCCGGGAGCAGACGCAAAGGGTTGCTGAGAGTACGGGTCATAATGCGATTGCCATCTTTGTATACACGCACTTCTTGTGCATCCTTGTCGTAAACAAGGGTAAGGTAGAACCATTCGTCAAGATTGATTAGTGCGTTATCTCCGGTTATATCTCCGGCAACAGAACTGTTGGATGTGTCGGCACAAAGCAGTTTTAGTATACCGCCGTTTCCGCGCTTATTGCTTGTTGAATAGTCGGCAGGGCGTAGCACCATCAGTCCTAAAGATGGATTGTTGTTGGCGTGTACGCGTTGGCCGATCATTAGCAGGCCTGAGCCGTTGGTTTTGCTGAATTGGTACCAGTCGTAAAGGTTGAACCAGCCGGAATAAGTGAACGATGTGTTGATGTCTATCCATATTGGCTCGCCGGCAGGGTCGCGGTCGGTGAGTAAGGTTTCCGGAATTTCAAGACGGTCGTCACCTTGTGGCTTGACAAGGCTGGTGGCATAACCCTGTGTTGCCAAAAACTTGATGGCTTTGTTTTGTGCTATGGCTAATGCCGGCATCAATAGAGCCATTACTAATAAAAGCAATGTTTTTTTCATGAATAATAATTAATGGTTAACTATGTGTGATATAGTGTAATTAAGGTAATTTTTGGCAAAGATACTCAAAAAATACTCTTTGGTG